>CADBNO010000145.1 GCA_902796105.1 uncultured Lachnospiraceae bacterium
ACGCAAATACAGATATTCAGGCAATTAGAGGTTATCGGATTGGAATGGGTGTAACATGGCAAATACAGGGAGAAAAGGGAACGGAACGACAAAGAGAGGCACTGGGCGGACAGGCACCGGCAGACCCGATGCGGCATACAGAGGCGGGGCGCAGCGTACGCGCGCGACAGCCGGGCGTACGCCGAATCGCGGGGGCAATAGGAAAAACAGCCGTAAGCGGAAGAAATTATTATACCGCCGGATCCGGATCGGAGTGATCGCACTGGTGGCAGTTGCGGTAGTGGCGTTTTTGGTCGTGCAGATTCCCGGACGGGTTCGTGAGGCGAGCAAAACAGATAACATACTGATCTATGTGGACGGCGAGAATTTTACCAACATGACACAGAAGCAGGCTCAGGAGTATCTGGAAAGTAAATATGCCTGGAACATGTCTGTCGTCTACGGAGAACAGAGTATGCCTATTGAAAATCCGTTTACCGAAGCCATAGAGAAGGTGGTTGCCAGAGCATACAAGGAAGCAGAATGGGAGCAGATGAGGCTGGATAGCCGCTCTTTTTGGGATAAGCTTTTCCCGAAGGCTGAGGATGAGCAGATTTTGATACAGCATGATCTGGGATTGCCGGATCTGAGTGAGATCGCAGCCAATCTGGCCGCTGAGGTGGCCAGACAATGGAGCGTCCCGGCTAAGGACAGTGTGATCACCGGATATGATGCGGCGAGCGGAATGTTTGTCTTTTCTCCGGCGACTGACGGCATGGTGATCAATGAGGAAAAGCTGAAGGAAGATATTTTGCGGGCGTATGAGAATAAAGACTATCAGGCGGTACTCACGGCAGAGGCGAGCAGCATGGCGCCTCAGATCACGAAAGAGAATTATCGTGTGATCGGCTCTTATACGACCACGACGACGAATAATAAGGACCGCAACACCAATGTCCAGCTGGCAGCGGAAGCTGTGAACGGGCAGATCGTACAGCCTGGAGAGAAGTTTTCCTATAATACGGTTGTGGGAGAGCGCACGGAGGCAAAGGGATATAAGCCTGCGGCGGCGTATGCGAACGGGGAAACCGTGCAGGAATACGGCGGGGGCGTCTGTCAGGTCTCCAGTACACTTTATAACGCAGTGATCGCGGCGGGATTGCAGACTACGGAGAGGACGGGACACTCCTATGAGCCGACTTATGTAACGCCCGGGCAGGATGCAACGGTCAGCTATATGAAGCCGGATTTTGTGTTTACCAATACCAGCGAGGTGCCTGTGGGAATCCGGACATCTTTCCAGAATCGCACCATGTATGTGGAAATCTTCGGCGTGCCGGTTTTGGAAACGGGAACCAAGCGGTATATGGAATCCAGGAAAGTGTCGGATGTTGAACCGCCTGCACCCACTTACATAGAGGATCCGGCGGTGCCGTATGGTGAGGAAGTGATCGCGAAGAATTCCACTAACGGCAGCGTATGGACGACGGATATTGTGTTGGAAAAAGACGGGGAAGTGGTCGAGAGAACCTATCTGCATCGGACCAGTTACAAGGGACATGCCGCGGTGATCCACAGGAATACGCAGACACCACCGCCGGAGCCTGTGCCGGTGGCTGATGATGACGATGATGACTGACAGGATGGATAGCAGCAGAGGAGAGATCAGCGTATGGAAGACAAAACACTCAGTATGACGGTTTCACCTGTGTGTACAAAGAATGGGGCGAAGATGGCATATATCTCTTTTACAGACGGAGAGCGCACGGCGGAGGGAGAGATTCCTGTATGCAGGATCACGCAGAACAAGGGCTTCGATGCAAGTGAAGTGGAGCAGCTGGAGAATTACATGCGGCGTGAGCTCACAGCCTTAAAGAAGACGGCCGCCCGTATCAACATCCTGGATGCATTTATGGGCAAAAAACCGAACGAAAAATAAGACGAAAAGATTATCCAACCGCACAGGTGGGAAATTGCAGATGGAGCAGAGGTATAACATGGCACAGGAAAAAGTGTTGGAAAAAAATCAGGAAAAAACACCTGAAATTGAAGAATGTCTGGATAGGCTTCTACAGCATGCAAAGCTACAGCCTCCAGAGGAAGTACACATTCTGGATGTCACGGGAAAAGTATTGGCAGAGGACGTGAAAGCGGAGATTTCCGTGCCGCCGTATCCCAAGTCTGCCATGGACGGTTATGCAGTCTGCGCTGCAGATCTTGCAGGGGCGGACAGGGAGCACCCCGTGCGATTTGTCGTAAAAGGCAAACTGATGGCGGGAGACTATGAGGAAATTCCCTATGAGAAAAAAACGTCGATCCGTGTGATGACGGGAGCGTTCATCCCTGCGGGATACGATGCGGTGATCCGGCAGGAGGATACGGACTACGGAGAGGATACCG
>CADBNO010000146.1 GCA_902796105.1 uncultured Lachnospiraceae bacterium
GAAGGAGCAGTCATTGGCGGAATTCGAATTCCGGGAGATAGAGAATGCACACCTCGTTATCGGTGAAGATGAGGAATTAGAACAGATTTACAGGCGCATGAGCAATAGTCGTAAGATCAATGAAAGCCTGGCGGAGAGTTATCATTATTCCGGCACGGAGGAAGAAGGCGGCGCCGGGACTGCTTTGAGCAGAGCGCTGCGGGCACTTCGCACGGTGACTATGTATGATGCGCGGCTGGGGGAACTGGAAGAACAGCTGACGGAAGTTGACAACCTGCTCGCCGATTATAATCGCGATATTGCAGAGTACAGAGACAGCTGTGAATTTGATGAGGAAGAGTTTGTCAGAGTGGAGGACAGGCTGAATACCATAAATCATTTAAAGGGCAAATACGGCAATACGATATCGGAAATCTTAGCGTACGCGGCATCCCGGCAGGAGACCCTGACCAGGCTTTCCGATTATGAGGCGTATATAAATGATCTGCAGATGCAGTTGGAAGAGGCGGAAAAAAAGTTAAAGGCTGCCTGTGCGGAGCTGTCTGCGGTCCGGCGCGAAAATGCAAAGGAGTTGACTGTCCGGTTGACAGAAGCGCTGGTGCAGCTGAATTTCCTGACGGTACAGTTTCAGATCGAGGTGAGACCGGGGGGAAACATTACGGAAAAGGGATATGACGATGTAGAGTTTATGATATCCACCAATCCGGGAGAACCGATCAAACCGCTTGGGCAGGTGGCGAGCGGTGGTGAATTGTCGAGAGTAATGTTGGCGATCAAAACCGTTCTGGCGGAAAAGGATGAGATCGATACGCTGATCTTTGATGAGATTGATGCCGGAATAAGCGGCAAGACAGCCTGGAAGGTAGCGGAGCAATTAAGCCAGGTAAGCCGGGCGCATCAGGTGCTGTGTATCACGCATCTGCCGCAGATCGCAGCAATGGCGGATGAGCATTATGCGATAGAAAAAAGCAGTACAGAGGATAATACGATCACGGACATCAGGTTGTTAGAGGAGACGGAAGAGCTGGCAGAGTTAGCTAGACTGCTCGGGAGTGACACTTTGACCCCGGCGGCTCTTTCCAATGCGGAAGAATTGCGAACACAGGCACTTGCGGTAAAGAAGGGAATACAAAGCAATGGTTAAGGCAGGACGAAAATTTTATCTGTTTCTCGGTATAGAAGGATTACTCGTCCTGCTCGTGCTGGTTTCCTTTTTTCTCCCGCATCGTACTTATGAGTATGGAACGGAGATTTATTTTTCAGAGACCACAGCACCATCCGGGGGCATTATGGAGTCAGAGCATTTTGCACTGAACCCTGGCAGCTATCGGATCACGGTAGATTATTCTTCCGATGCTGACATGACAAATACATGTGATATATATTCGGGGAAGCTGGATGCCAGATGTCTTGCGACAAATGGCATGCAGTTTTTTCAAGGGTTGCAGGAAGATCATTTTGACATGTGGCTGTACAGAAAGGCAGACGATCTCAGGCTGGTTACGGAATATCACGGCCCCGGAGAATTTACAGTCCGGGGCTTTCGGATTGTCGAGACAAACGCCTGTCGGGGAATGGCGCTTTTTATGATCCTGGTTATTTCCCTTTTGGTCGATGCCGGTTATTTCTATGTCGCTTACGACAGGAAAAAGGGGTTTTCGCGTGAGGATAAGATCGTGCAGGCCGGACTCCTGATCACGATATTTTATGCGGCTTATCCTCTTTTCGGAGATTATATTCTCAGCGGGGGAGATCTTGTTTACCATCTGCAGCGTGTGGAGGGGATCAAGGATTGCCTTTTGCATGGGATCTTTCCGGCAAGGATATCGCCGGAATGGCAGCAGGGATATGGATATGCATCGCCGATTTTTTACGGGGAGACAATCCTGTATCTTGCGGGTGTTCTGCGCGTGATCGGATTTGACGTCACGGCTGCGTTCCGCATTTTCATGTTTGTTATTTCCACAGCAACTGTTTTACTGGCGTATTATTCCTTCAGCCGGATCCTGAAGGATCGTTATGCCGGTCTGGTTTCCTGTTTCTTATATGCGACAAGTGTATACCGGATCTATAAGGTATATTATTGCGAATCCTGGGGCGAGATGTTGGGAATCTTATTGCTTCCACTGATCCTATACGGATTTTATCGGATCTTTGCCCAAAACGGTTCTTATGTGCCGTTGACAGTGGGATTGGCTCTTTTAGTCCAGTCGCACCTTTTGACCGGAGAAATGGTCGGTCTGTTTACCATCATCACTTGCGTCGTTTTTTGGAAAAAAACCTTTGAGATCAGTCGGTTTCTGAAGCTGGCCAAAGCAGCTGTGGGAGCGGTGCTTTTGTCCGCATGGTTTCTGGTTCCGTTTGCAGATTATATGCTCACGGGGAATTTCGTGATCCAGAATGTCTCTGCCAGAACGATACAATATAGGGGATTGCTTCCGGCACACTTGTTTCTGACCTTTTTCCGAAACGGAAATAATGTTTTTATCGATGAGACAGGGATGTATCGGACTTCTGCCATGGGGATCGGCGGGGTGCTGATGTTTGTTTTGTTCTGCTTTTTGTATATGTGGTTTTTCGGGAGAAAAGAAGGCTTGAGTGAGACCGAGTGGACTGCCTCGAAAGTGATGGCGGTCTATGCGGTATTGGCTATGGTCATGAGTCTGGCCATGTTTCCCTGGGACCGGATACAGAGCAGCGGGCAGATTGCAGCCACCCTGGTATCCAGCATACAGTTTCCGAATCGTTTTCTGACGATCGCAAATGTCATGTTGTGTGCGCTGGCAGGTATGGTGGTCAAGCATGCAGCAGCATCCCTGACTAAAAAACAACTGGCGGGATTTGCGGTGATCGCGGTCATTTTGACTGCGGTAAGTAATCTGTATTTGCTGGAAGATGAGATGGAACGGGATGATGCGATCCGGGTCCATAACGATGAAGGTATGGGAACCGGCTATATATCCGGGGCGGAATATCTGCCTTACGGAGCGGATCCGGCTTTGTTTATGCCACATGATCCGAAAGCGGACGGGGATCTGTTTACGGATCAGTATGAGAAAAAGACGTTGGGGGCTTGGGTCTATGTCGAAAACCGGGAACAGAGGGAGGTAGCGCTTGCCTTTCCGTTACTCTATTACAAGGGATATCAGGCATACGACAGAGAAACCGGACAGAAGCTTCCGACATTGTCCGATGAAAACTTTGAGGTTACCGTAAATATACCGCCACAATTTTCCGGGAATATTGAAGTGAAATTTGTTCCGCCGGTCTATTGGCATGCGGCTGAGCTGGTTTCTTTGCTCACGCTGATCGTCTTCTTGTGGAGCAGCCTTCGAAGCAGACGAAAAGCACAGGCATGAATATAGAAAAGCAGGATAGAACATGGAGAGAATAAGAGAAAGTTATCGGAAGAACAGAATACAATTCTATATGATCGTGGCTGCGGCAGTTTTTGTATCACTTCCGCTGTGTACAGATTTTGTAAATACCGGGCGGGATCTGGCAGCGTCACTGGCGAAGATCCGGGCGGTAGGAGCGGGGCTGTTTCATGTGTTCCCGCTACGGCTCGGTCCATTACCCAAGACGACTTACGGATACAGTCTTTCCGTTTTTTCGGCGGATGTGTTTTATCTGTTTCCGGGGCTCCTTTATCGTTTGGGACTTGGGCTGCAGAGCGTCTATAAGATCACGCTGGTGTGCGCTAATCTGCTTACGGCATTTATTGCGTATCGGGCTTTTTGGGGAATTACAGAAGAACGGGACGCAGCGATGGCATCGACGGTTTTGTATGTATGGTGCCCCTGCCGCATATACAGCATATACGGAGCCGGAAATCTGAATGAAGTATTTGCATGGAGCGTTCTTCCCGTGGCGGTATGGGGGAGCATTCGGCTGTTTGTGCAGAAAAAGAGGGATACGGCAGTACTGCTTACCGTGGGGTATACATTGCTGTTATTGGCGTGGCCGGTATATTTTTTCGGTGCTGCAGGGATGTTTGTACTGTTTTTTCTGTTGACGCTTCGTGATAATCTGACAAAGCAGACGCTTGCAGTGATCGTGAAATTTGCTCTGGCTTTTATCGGCGTGAATGCGTGGTATCTGATCCCGATGATGTTACGTATGCGTGATGCCGGGGCAGTAGCGCCGTTGCTGACGGAACATATCCGGGAATATGCGGTATATCTGACCCAATATGTAAAAATATTTGCATTTGGCGGGGACAGAGTGAATGTATGGGAACGCGGTCTTACGGCAGCTGAAGCGGTGGATCCGGGTATTGTTGTGATAGCGGCGGTGACTTTTTATCTTTGCAGTGTTTTTGTTGATCGACAGCGAGAGAAGGCCATCGATCGGATCCTGATCGTAGCAGGTATTCTGATGGTGCTTAGTTCGAATCTTGTTCCGTGGGATATGCTGCAGAATAAAAACATGTTGTTTTCCATTGTGTTGGCAATGCTGCAGACTCCGGCTAAGCTGGCTGTACCGGCGGATGTGCTTCTGATCTCAGCGATGGGACTTGTGCTTTCCCGCAGCGGTCGTCTGCGCGGATGGATGGTGTGCCTTGGCGGATTTCTGACGGTTCAGTTTCAGATAGGTAGACTGCTTACCATAAGAGGGTTTCTGCGGGGAGAGCAGTTAGACGAATTGTCACAGGTCGGATATCATGTTATCGAGGCGGAGTCTTTATTTTGGCGTGCGGCGGAAGGCCTGTCTGCGGTGACCGTGATCGGTTTTCTGGTATATTGGTGTTTTTTCAGACACAGAGGATATGAGTATGAAAAATAAGTTAACAGCATTGGCGGGCATAAAGACAAAACTGCTGCTTGCGGCAGAGGGACTGCTGCTTGTTATGATGATAGCCGGAGCAATTTGGGGCAAAACCGGGATGATGTATTCCTGGCCTTCAATGGAGCAGGCGGAGACGGAAGCACTGCGCTTGAGTCGCGGCACGTACCGGCTCGGTCTGCAATATGAATATGCGGGAGAGAGTTTCAATCCGGGATCGGTGGAAATTCTGGTGGAAGAAGGCGGGTACCGCAGTGTGTTTACCAACGGAATACCGATTTATGCCGGGACGACAGAGAATAGTCTGGAATTCACTGTTGCTGCGAAAGAAGCTGTGGTTCGGATTGCGGCTGAGCGTGAAGAGACACTTCGCTTTACAGCGGTGGAGCTGGTACGCACAAAAGGTGCCTATCTTAAGGGGATATGTTTTGTATTGTTTTTTTCACTGGTCGTGGATCTTTTGGTATTGGCGAAAAGCTATCAGGATAAATTCGGGTTGTCGGACAAGGTCAGGGCAGTCTGTATCGTGATACCGTTTGTGACTGCGCTTGCATCTTTTCCCAGTCTGACGGATTATCAGATCATGGGAGCGGATATGATCTTTCATCTGATGCGCGTGGAGGCACTGAAGCATGCCATCCTGAGCGGGGAACTGCATGTGCGGATGCAATCACTCTGGTTGGCGGGGCATGGCTATGCAAACAGCTTTTTCTATGGGGATACCTTACTGTTTTTCCCCGCCGCGTTGCGTGTACTTGGCTTTACTGCCGATTTTTCTTTCCGGGTATTTATCCTTATGATCAATCTGCTGACGGCATGTATTGCTTATTATAGTTTTGCAAAAATGTTTGCGGATCACAGGATAGGGCTTTTGGCGTGTGTTCTTTATACACTTGCGCCTTATCGGATCTACAACTGTTATAATCGTTCTGCGATGGGTGAGTTTGCCGCCATGTCGTTTCTGCCGTTGCTGATCTATGGATTTTACAGGATCTATATGTCTGATGCGAAAGAGAAAAACTACAGGTGGAGCTTTCTGATACCGGTGATCGGATTCTCCGGCGTGATACAATCGCATATGTTGAGCTGTGAGATGGCAGGGATTTTTACGGTGATCCTGTGCCTGATCCTATGGAAAAAGACATTCCGAAAGGAAGTATTTATTCAGCTTTTCTGTGTGGTGGTCGGGACAGTGCTCATTAACCTTTGGTATATTGTGCCATGTCTGGATCTCATGTCAGCGGATGCGTACTATTTTGCCCATAATGCAAATGTGTATATTCAGGACAGAGGCGTTTACTTGTGGCAGATTTTTTATACCCTGCAGGCAGCAGGATCTTCATCAAGATATCCGGAAACCGGCTTCACGGATGCGGAACCCATCAATATGGGGATAGCCATATTGGCGGGAGTTACGGTATTGGTTGTTTGTCTGTGCAGACATAGGAAGAGAGAGCAGGCGGAAAGGGTGCGATATGCCGGAATAGCAGTGCTGTTGCTGCTGTTATTGGCGTTGGGGATGAGCACAAGTGTATTCCCATGGAATTTTCTGTCCGCTCACGGGTTGAACAAGTTGATCGGACCGATACAGTTTCCAACCAGATTCACCGGGATAGTAAGTGTGCTGGGGGTAACGGCAGGCTGTATCGGGTTGTATATGTTAGACGTGTATAAGCGTGAAATGCTTTTCGGCATTGCTGCAGTATCGGTATTGTTTGCTTTATACCAGACAAATGATATTGCGCAGGTTTCAGATGGGCTGATCAAGATTTATGACGGAAATGGTCTGGGAACCACAGCGATCCTTGGAGCAGAGTATTTGCCGGAGGGGGCTGATGTGAATCACATGACCTGGCATGCGCCGGTGGCTTCAGGCGAAGTGAGCTTCTTTGATTACGTCAAAGACGGATTGCAGGTCGAGGCATCGGTTCAGACCGGCCGGGAGGGTTTTATTGATTTCCCAATGCTGTATTATAAGGGATATTCGGCCTATTGCATCGATTCCGGTGAAAAGCTGGTGGTCGGTCCCGGGGAAAACTATGATGTCAGAGTCCTGCTGCCTGCGGGATTTCAGGGAAAAGTGCATGTTGGATATACCGGTATGTGGTATTGGCGTATTGCAGAGCTTGTGAGTGTGCTGACGGGAGTCGGGTTGGCACTGCTGTATTTCCGTGATCTATCAGGGCTGAGAAAGCCTGATACTCGGTTAAAAAAGAAAACAGAAAAATGATTTGAATAAAAAGTCGGTAAACCACGCATACTAAACAGAGATAATATGACGGGAAAGAGAGATGGATCATGAGGATGCGGGTTTACAGGGCTGCTCTAGGGGTAGCATTGATCATAAGCTGCGCTGTGCTGGCGGGAGTCGGATATTACAGAGTGGATAGCAGTATTCCTTCTGTGATCAGACTTCGCGCAGACACAGAGCAGTCTTTTTCTTTCGGGGTACCGGCAACGGCAGAACTGGTCAGCGCGAGTCTGCAGAATAAGAGTAATATTCCGGAAGGAGAAGTGGTTCTGGATCTGCGTGAGACGGTAACGTTCAAGAATGTCGTGGATAATGCCTACTCGCTGGATGTGAAATTGTTTGGTGTTTTGCCGCTAAAACAGGTCGGCATTCAGGTTGTAGACGAGACCGAATTGATCCCGGTAGGAGTTCCGGTAGGAATTTATATGGAATCACAGGGGGTTCTTGTGGTTGGAACCGGTGAATTTCAGACCAGGGAAGGACAGACGGTTTCCCCGGCAAGATATATTCTGCAATCCGGGGATTATATCCGGAGCCTGAATGGGAAGGAGATCGATCGGAAAGAAGATTTTATCCGCAGAATTGGGGAAAGCGGGGGGGCACCGCAGATCATAACGGTGGAGCGCAGAGGGGAACTGCTGGATCTGGAGGTGGTACCACAGCAAAATGTTAACGGTGAATATAAGATCGGAATATGGGTGCGTGACAGTGCGCAGGGAGTGGGGACCATGACATATGTCGATGCGGAAGGAAACTTCGGAGCACTTGGGCATGGCATCAATGACGTGGATACAGGAAGTCTGATGGAAATCCATGACGGTACGATATACAAGACACAGATCATTTCCATACACAAAGGGAGAGTGGGGGATCCGGGAGAGATGACCGGCATGATCGTGTATTCTGATGAAAATATTTTGGGAGATATTACCTGTAACGGTAAGGAAGGAATATTCGGAAACTGTAATACGGAAGGACTGGCACTTACAAACAATAAGCCACTTCCGATCGGATTAAAACAGGAGATCCAAAAAGGAGATGCGCAGATTCTGTGTACAGTGGACGGTGAAGCGAAATATTATGATATTCGCATCACTGCTTTGCATCTGGATCATGATAATGTAAACCGTGGGATAGAACTTTTGATCACGGATCCCGAGCTTTTGCGGGAAACAGGCGGTATTGTGCAGGGGATGAGCGGTGCCCCTATCCTTCAGAATGGAAAGATCATCGGCGCAGTGACACATGTGTTGGTAAATGACCCTGCAAAAGGATACGGAATCTTTATTGAAACAATGCTTGAGCGTTCAAATTCCCCGCAGTGAGCTGCGGGGATGCTGTGAATATTGAATTTTTGCGGATACTATGATAACATAAAACTGCAGGCGGTTTATTACCGAGAATTTGCAAGAGCAGCAAGTGGGTTAGAGTGATCTTGTTACATTGCATCACGGAAAGGAAAAGGCACGATGAAGTCATTAAAGCAGAGGCTTTCCGATTACAGGACACTGCGGAAACTGCAGGGGAATCGTAAAGAACGGGGAAAATACGCGAAGCAGTTTTTGGCATTGCTGGTCCGGTATCTTGTGATTGCCGGGATCATCCTTTTGATATATTTTCTTTTGCTGTTCCTTTTGGTGCAGGTGGAAAAGAATGCGGAGGGTACCACCATCCGGACTATGGGCGAGGCGATGTGGTATTCGTTGGTGACATTTACCACAGTAGGTTATGGAGATTTAGCGCCTGTGACACCTGTCGGACGGATCATTGCCACGGTATTTTTGCTTATTGGTATCGGTTTGTTAGGCTTCTTTATCGGTTTCATGACGGAATTTTTTACCAGGATGAGGCCGGTATTTGTCCTTGCCATGAGTACGGATAAGCCGTGGTATGTATTTACGGACAAATCTCCCCATGCCATGATCTTTGCCGAAAACCTGAAGATGATCCGTCCCAATGCGCTTATCGTTTATGCGGAGACGGACGAACCGAAAAAGACTTCCAAACATATTTCCGTGCTCTGGAATGTGGAGGAGATCCTGGAACGGAGAGGATCGCTTTTTGACACACACATCCTGTGCATGAAGGAAAATGAGATGGAAAATTTCTTGGACGCGGTGGATCTCGCGGATATCGGTGTGTCCACCATCTGTCTTGCAAATTTTACACCGGCGCATCATCCGGTGAATATCAATTTCTTTTCTCTTACCGATTGTACGGCCAGAGTATTTTGGCAGCAGTTTCCAATCAAGCAGAAGACGGAAAAAATTTTGATCATTGGGTTCGGGACAGCTGGGAGAGTGATTCTGGATCGCGCACTGGAGATGAATGTGATCTATGGGGATCAGGCGATCTGTTACCATGTGTTCGGCGATGGAAGCGAGTATTGCAGAAACCGCAAGCATCTTGCAGATATTGTTTCGCTGAATGAGATTTCGGACGAGAGGGATAGTGTGATCTTCCATGACCATCCTTGGAATCATGATGAAAAGCTGATCAGCGATGCCGACAGGATTATTCTGTGCGCCGATTCCGAATGGGAAAATATTCAGATTTTACATACGATTCAGAAATTCTTTGTGATAAAGGGCGAGTTATATATTTACAACAGCAATGTTCGCGGAGTGGCAACCTCTTTTGGGCGGGCAAGGGAGCTCCTCACGCCGGCGTTTGTATTGCATAACAGTCTCAGTGATATGGCGCTGTGCAGGCATGAGCTTTTTCGGTTCTACCAGGGAGACGACGTCCCGCTGTGGGAGGACATCAGCAGTCTGACAAAGGATGAAAATTATATTACCACGGATCATATTAGTATCAAGACGCGTATTCTGTTGGGAGAGGAGGCGCCGGATCGGCCTTTCGATGAAATCCCGTCCGCTACGCTGCAACGTGCGGCGGATGCGTTTGCGACATTGAGCGATGAGGAGAAGGAGCGGTTGAGGCGACTTGAACATGAGAGAAATCTGAGATTTTATAAGCTGCATAATTTCAGCTATGGCGATAAAACGGATGACGAAAAAAGGGAGCATCCCATGCTAAAGCCGTATGACGAGCTGGATGAGAAGGAACGGCAGATTGTGGATACCGGGTGGATGTTGATCGGAGAACTTGCGGCACACAAGAAAGCAAAGGGAAGATAGGCGGAAATCTGGAGGGGGAAGAGATCTCTCTGGAGGCGCAGATCATGGCGATCGCCGATGTGTATGATGCCTTGTGAGCAAGCGCGTGTACAAGGAGAGTACGTCCTTTGAACAGGCGGATAAGATCATCATGGAGGGCATGGGCAAACACTTTGATGCAATTCAAAAAAGGGGCACACTGTTATGCAGACAGCGTGCTTTTTTTATTTCAGAAAAACAGCGCGAGGAGCTTTTGAAGGCAAAAAGATCAAGGAGGGTTTCGCACGGCAGAAATCGCGGACGAACAAAAAAGCAATACAACAATAAGGCTGTCAGAAAAAAGTTCGGGGATCAAATATATCTTTCTTTTTTGCCGGCTATAGTATAAAATAAAAGGGCAGGCTTGGTAAAGCGGAGAGGAGTATCTATGTTTTTTTGGATCACAGAAACATTGGCGGAGTGTACGGAAGAAGATATCGGGAAAAAGCAGGGACAATATGTGGCAGTATTGACAAGCGCCGAATGGCAGGAACAAAGAGAGCGGTTTGATATGGGGATCGATCAGGAACCTGATGCGGCGGCAGTACATAATACCAAGGCGGAGGTCAACTATGATTCCCTGACCGGTACATTCTGTATACCGAACAGGAAAGATATTCCCGGAGAGGAATATAAATTTGCATTTGCATTAGATGAGAAAGGGATTGTCTTTATCGATGACGGTGGTTATGTCATGCGTCAGGTTAATGATATCCGGCGTTATAAAAAGTGGAGAATGCCGAGTCTCGAACGGTTTCTGTATGACTTCCTGGAACAGATCATTCACTCTGATCTGGCACTTTTGGAACGTTACGAAAAGGAACTGGACGGAATTGAGGACGCTGTGTTAGAGGGCAGAGAGGATGCAGATATCAAAAGAGTTTATGAGATACGCAACGATATGCGTGATCTGAAAACGCATTATGAGCAGCTGATGGATCTGGGGCAGGAGATGGAGGAAAATGAAAATCACTTTTTCCGGGAGGAAAATGTGCGGTATTTTCGCCTTTTTGCGGACCGTGTTTCCCGATTGATCGATACGGTTACGGCGCTCAGGGATTATGCGGCACAGATCAGAGATCTTTACCAGGCACAGCTGGACGTAAAGCAGAATCGTATCATGACTTTGCTGACAGTGGTAACGACCATTTTTATGCCTCTGACACTGATCGTCGGCTGGTATGGGATGAATTTCCGCTATATGCCGGAATTGGAGTGGCGTTATGCTTATCCGGTGGTGGCGGGGGTCAGCGTATTGATCGTGATCGGAAGTCTGATCTTTTTCAAAGCCAAAAAGTGGCTATAGGAAGAGCAGAAGAAGGAGAGTTGAAATGTTGGAGCAGTTTTCACGGACAGAGAGGCTTCTCGGCAGAGAGGCGATGGAAAAATTGAGTAAAGCCCGGGTTGCGGTTTTCGGAATAGGCGGCGTCGGCGGATATGTATGTGAAGCGCTGGTCCGGAGCGGAGTCGGCGCATTTGATCTGATCGATGATGATAAGGTGTGTCTGTCCAATCTGAACCGTCAGATCATAGCGACGAGAAGTACGATCGGACAATACAAGGTAGATGTGATGAAGGAACGGATTCTGGATATAAATCCGGAAGCCGATGTGCGGATACATAAATGCTTTTTCCTGCCGGAGAATGCTGACAGTTTTCCCTTCGGAGAATATGATTATGTTGTGGACGCAGTGGATACGGTGACGGCGAAGATCACATTAGTCATGAAGGCACAGGAGCATCAGGTGCCTGTCATCAGTAGTATGGGAGCCGGAAACAAGCTGGATGGAAGTCTGTTCCGGGTGGCGGATCTTTATCAGACAAATGTATGTCCCTTGGCAAAAGTAATGCGGCGGGAATTAAAGAAGAGAGGTGTAAAGCGGTTGAAAGTCGTATATTCGGAGGAACAGCCGAGGAGTCCGATTGAGAATATGGCGGAGGAAAGCGGGCAGAAGGCTATCAATCCTGCTGATGCACAAGGCAGCCGCAGGGCAAGACGTGCAGTTCCCGGCAGTGTGGCATTTGTCCCGTCCGTGGCAGGTTTGCTTCTTGCGGGAGAAGTTGTGAAAGACCTGCTGGCGTAGAAAAGGAGAATACAAACGTATGAAAAACATTGGTGTAAAGAAAATACAATGGAACAGAAATCGGGTCATAGGGATCATTACCGCCTTTTTGATGACTGCAGTGCTTGCGGCAGGAGGTCTTATCGTGCAGGCGGCTCAGATCGATCTGCCGGATGGTACCTATGAAATTGCGGTTACCCTGTCAGGGGGCAGCGGAAAAGCATCCGTGTCTTCCCCGGCGGTAATGACTGTGCAGGAAGGACAGGCATCGGCAAAGATTGTATTCAGCAGTTCGCACTACGATTACATGCGTGTGGCAGAGCAAACGTATTATCCGATAAATACCGAGGGAAATTCGACTTTCGAGATACCGGTTTTAAGCTTTGATGCAGAGATGCCGGTGGTCGCAGATACCACAGCGATGAGTACGCCGCACGAAATTTCTTATACTTTGTATTTTGACAGTAGTTCCTTGCCTGAACGGAATGCGGAACACACATCTGGGCTATATGCGGGGATCGGGTATGGGATCGGTGCTGCCGTGGGGATCGGAGTGCTTGCCGGATTGATCATTTATGGGAAAGGACGTAAGAAAGATGCGTAGAACATCGGACAGACTGCACAGCATATGGCTGGTATTTGCGTTGACCATACTGATGATACTGACGGGCTGCAGCAACTCGCAGGAAGAGAAAAAACAGGATAGTGCGGGAAGGGAAAATGCGGCATGGGATGGTGCCCTGACGCACGATATCAGTGCGCAGCTTGTTTATACGCACAGCATGCAGAAGGATCATGCGCAGCAGTTTTCTGTAGATTATTATGAGGATGGTTATGCCTTGATCACTTTGTGTGACGGAAGTCAATTTCTCAGCGTGCCGGAGGGCAGGGATGGGCAGCCGCCGGCTGTGCCGGAGGATCTGCCGGAGCGCATTACGGTGCTGCAGCAGCCGGTGGGGAATATTTATCTGGCGGCATCTGCAGCGATGGATATGTTCCGTGCCATGGATGCACTGGATTGTATCACCCTTTCCGGCATTGAGCAGAATTCCTGGCATATTGAGGAAGCGCGCGAAGCGATGGAGCAGGGGAGGATCACATACGCAGGCAAATACAGTGCACCGGACTATGAACTGATCAAAGCGAAGGGATGTACCTTGTCCGTACAGTCCACGATGCTGGAGCATGTTCCGGAGGTCAGGGAACAGTTGGAACTATTGGGGATCCATGTGTTTGAGGATCATTCCAGTTATGAGGAGAGTCCTATGGGACGAATGGAATGGATCAAAGTATATGGCGTTCTGACCGGACATGAGAAGGAAGCGGAAGAAGCTTATGAAGCACAGAAGAAGGCTTTTGAGGAGGGCACGGCATCGGAGCCGCTGGACCTGAAGGTTGCTTTTTTTAATGTGACATCTACCGGGGCGATCAATATCCGGAAGCCGGAAGACTATATAGCCAAGATGATCCGATTGGCCGGCGGAACCTATGCCCTGGACGGAATTGAGGCGGCAGAGGGAGCTACGGGAACCATGAATATTCAGATGGAGCAGTTCTATGCCGAAGCGCAGGATGCAGATGTCCTGATTTATAACAGCACGATTGCCGGTGAGATCCATTCCCTGCAGGAGTTGTTGGATAAAAACCCGCTGTTTGCCGATTTTCAAGCGGTACAAAAAGGAAATGTGTGGTGCATGTCAGCTGATTTTTTCCAGAATTCCATGGAGTTGGGAACTGCGGTGGAGGATATCCATAATATGCTTTTACAGACAGGTTCAGAAAATACTGCGAAAAGTCCAGATGGGGAATTTACATTCTTATACCGGTTGGAGTAAAATGAAATCAGGCGGAAAATAGAGAAAGCGGAAATTCTGATTTACGGAGGTATAAAATGGCAGAGAAGCACAAGACAATATATATGAAACAGGATAGATTCGTGAAAAAGTCTCTGTTTTCTTCAAAGACGATCATGGCAGAACAGGTGGCGAGTATAGAGATCGATTGCGGCGACGGGATCACGTCGGAAGAAGCTTATACGTTTCACATGAAAGCCGGAGAAAAGATTCATTTCACCAAAGGGGAAATGACGGACGATTCTGTGGCGGTGATCAAATTTGCCTACCTCGGTAAGGTAGCGTATCAGTATTCCCAGCTGAGCAGTCTGACGTACACGACATCCTATGATGCACTGAAGGAAAAAGTTGATCTGGCGTTGAAGCATTATCAGGAATACGGACAATCGCTTGTGGAGAGCAAGTTTGGGGCGGGATGCCGCTTTGTGATCGAGCCGAAGTTCCGGGATTATTTCTGGCAGATCAGTTATTATCTGGAAAAAGACGGGCAGAGAGCGGGAAATCTGGGCATGATGAGTTTATGTTATCTGTCAAAATACGATCCGGATTCCGGTTCCAATGAATATGCGATGACGGCAGAGCTTTCAGACGAGAGCGAGGGGAAAGAAACTATCAAAGAGGACATCGAGGATTTTGCATGACCTCTTTTCAGATAGAGAGATACAGATAGAAATGAAGAGATTGAAAGAAAACAAAATGAGTTACAGATGGCTTGGATTTGTGCTGCTGGTTCTGACAACTTTAGCGCTGATCGCGGTAAATCTCTGTATGGGAAGTGTCAAGATCCCGGTGGATCAGGTATGGCAGATCCTTGTGAATGCGGGGAAGGATATGCCGGCAGCAGAGGTGTTGACGGATGTCGGGATCTCCGGGACTTCCCAGGCGATAATCCGACAGATCCGTTTGCCGAGAACCCTGGCGGCGGCTTTTCTGGGTGGTGCGTTGGCACTATCCGGGTATCTGTTGCAGACATTTTTCCAAAATCCCATTGCAGGTCCATTTGTGCTGGGAATTTCATCCGGTGCAAAGCTTGCAGTGGCCTTAACACTGGTGGGTATCCTGCAGATGGGGATCAAGAGCAGTTCCGTTTTATTGATCGCGGCGGCATTTGTCGGCGCACTTTTTGCAATGGGATTTGTGTTGCTTTTTGCGCGGCATATTTACCAGTCAGCCATGTTGATCGTAAGCGGAGTGATGATCGGCTATGTCTGTTCTGCAGTGACGGATTTTGTAGTCACCTTTGCGGACGATTCCAATATTGTGAATCTTCACAACTGGTCACAGGGAAGCTTTTCCGGCATTACCTGGGATAATGTGAAGGTGATCACAGTGCTGGTGGTTGTGACTTATATCGGCATTATATTTTTGGCAAAGCCTATCGGAGCGTGCCAGCTAGGGGAAGCTTATGCAGCAAGTGTCGGTGTGAATATGCGGGTGTTCAGGGCGGTGCTGGTATTTCTGGCAAGTCTCCTGGCGGCAACGGTTACGGCATATGCAGGACCGATATCATTTGTAGGAATTGCGGTACCACAGTTGATCCGCAGTATGTTCCGCACAGCGAAGCCTCTTGTCATGATACCGGCATGTTTTCTGGGAGGTGCTGTGTTCTGTCTGCTCAGTGACCTGATCGCGAGGACGGTGTTTGCACCGGTGGAGCTGTCTATCAGCAGCGTGACGGCGTTGTTTGGTGCACCGGTGGTGATCTGGGTGATGATGCGAAGAAGAAGAAACGGATAAAGAGGGAATCCCCTGATGATTCCCTCAATGAGAAAAACGGAGCACAATTATCACCATAGGAAGTTCGAAGATCCGACAGGATAAAGACGGATATGGAGACGGTTATGATCCGGCAGAAAGATAGATGAGGATTAATCCCAACATGCATCAAGAGGAAACATATTTTTTTAGAATAGAACAATTGACTGTAGGCTACCAAAATGTACCGGTGGTACGGGATGTCGATGTGTCGCTGGCGCAGGGTGAGATACTGACGCTGATCGGCGGTAACGGTGCAGGAAAATCCACGATCTTAAAGAGTATCATGGGACAGCTTGCGCCCCTCTCCGGTGTGGTGTATCTGGAGAAAAACAGCATTCACAAGATGTCGGCAGAAAAGCGTGCGCAGGATATGGCGGTGATGCTGACGGACCGGGTAAAAGGGGACTACATGACCTGCAGGGATGTGGTTTCCATGGGGCGGTATCCGTATACCGGGACGCTGGGGATCTTAAGTCCTGCGGATCGGGAGAAGGTGCGGCAGACCATGGAACTGGTGGGGATTGCGGGTCTGGCGGATCAGGCATTTACAACTCTCAGCGACGGGCAGAAGCAGCTGACTATGTTAGCCAGGGCGCTATGTCAGGAGCCGAAGCTGATGATCCTGGACGAGCCAACTTCCTATCTGGATATGCGGTATAAGCTGGAATTGCTGACTATTTTACAGCGTATGGCCCGAGAGGAAAAACTGACGGTGATCATGTCCCTGCATGAGTTGGAGCTGGCACAGCGGGTGTCTGACAAGATCATGTGCATTAAGGGCGGAAAAGTAGAGCGATTGGGTACGGCGGAGGAGATCTTTCAGGGAAATTATATTGCAGAGCTGTATGATCTGCGAACCGGTTCTTATGATGGAGCGGAATGCAGACCAGAACTGCCGCGGACAGAAGGGGAGCCGAAGGTGTTCGTGATCGCCGGAGGCGGCAGCGGCGCGCCTGTTTACCGCAGATTGCAAAGACAGGGGATCCCTTTTGCAACGGGGATCTTGCAGAAGAATGATATGGATTATCCTGTGGCCGAGAAGCTGGCAGTCCGGGTAGTTTGCGTAGATGCGTTTGCGGAGATAGACGAGACCGCAGAGCAGGAGGCACTTGAGGTGATGCATGGTTGCGATAGCGTGATCTGCGCTTTGGAGAGGTTCGCCGCCCTGAATGCAGCGAATCAACGGCTGGCGGAATGTGCCGGAATAAATATAGGTGGCGGAAGGTAGGAAGATCATGGAGGCTGAGAAGAGCAAAAAGATATGGCAGGGATGGCTTCGGATAAGGGAAGGTGTATGTCTGCTCGTTGTGCTGATCCTTTTGGCAGGGGCGAAAATATCCGTACTGGCGGACGGGGATATTGAGATCTCTACACCGGATGGATTGCTGGAGATGGCGGCAGATCCGGCGGGCAGCTATATTTTAACGGATGACATTGACATGGAGGGGAGGGAGTGGACCCCTTTTTCCTTTCATGGGTCTCTGGACGGAGACGGGCACGCGATCCTGAATCTGTCCGTGAAAGATACCGGGGAGGCTGTGCGCGATACCTATGACGGCAACATGAAGGTATACGAAACTTCTTTTGCGGCTATGTTTGATGTGCTCGACGGAAAGGTGGAGAACTTGACTCTTTTGAATCTGCAGACAGATGTGGAAACGGATCGGCCTTGTTTTGCGGGAAGTATTGCAGGATATATGGAAAATGCGGTCATTGCAGATTGTCAGGTGGAGGGAACACTTAC
>CADBNO010000147.1 GCA_902796105.1 uncultured Lachnospiraceae bacterium
CCTGAAAACCCTGAAAACCCTGAAAACCCTGAAAACCCTGAAAAAACTCCTTAAAACTTCTGTTTGAGGAAATTTTTTTGGACTCTAAATTTGATACCTTCTTATCAGAGCAACAGATGATAGGGAGGTATTTTTATGAAAAAAAGTTTATTTGTTCTGGCGATTTCGATACTGATCAGTCTCACCGGGATCGGAGTGGCGGGAACGGTGCGTGCACAGGAGAAGCCGGAAATTGCGGAGAAGGAACAGTTCTACAGAGAGCAGGAGAAGCTGCTGCTGAAATGTACAGGAGAGCAGATGGAGCGTATGGGCTATTATCATTGCGGGATCACATTGAACCGTGTTGTAGAGAGGGAGACAGAGCGTAAGTATACGTTCACGATCCATCATAAAAAGATAGACCGGATGGATGCGGAGGAGAAGGAAAATCTTGCGGAGAAACTGGAGAAACTGGCGGAGGATTTCGGAACCGCCGAACCCGGAGATGTATGTACATTTCAGTATGTTTTCTATACCTTGCAGTAGTTTTGGGGAGCGTGCGTATTTCGACAAAAGATTTACATGACATTTGGTGAAAATAGGGGTATACTCTACAAGAGGAGATATGAGAAATGAAGGCTGAAAGGAGTATCGCAAATGTCATATATGCCCAGACCCCATGAAATTTATAAACACTTTAAGGGTAATCTATATCAGATCACGGCAATCGCGCAGCATACTGAGACAGACGAGCTGTTGGTAGTTTACCAGGCGCTGTATGGTGATTTCAAGACTTATGCCAGACCGCTTGCCATGTTTTTGAGTGAGGTGGACCGGCAAAAATATCCTGACGCAGCGCAAAAGTACCGTTTTGAATTACAGGGGGACAATGAAAGCCGGAGAGCAGAAAGAGAGCAGACAGGCGGAACTGTTGAGCCCGTGGCGGAAGAAAAAACAGATCAGTTGGATCTTGATCCGCAGGTTCTGGCGTTTTTGGATGCGGATTCCTATGAAGAAAGACTGAATATTCTGGCCGGGCTGCATCATCGCATCACAGATGACATGATCACAACGATGGCTGTTGCCTGTGATGTTGAGGTGTCTGAAGGAGAAATTGAGGAGAGATACACATCGCTGCGATCCTGTCTTCTGACATTGGAAAAGTATGAATGCAATCGTCTGCGTTAGAACAGGGCGATGGACGGGCAGATGTCAAATCTTCCGGCGGGGTGTATGAGTCGGCAGCCGGAAGAACAGGAAAAGAGGAAGTCTGACAGATGAAGTATCAATCCATTGTGTCTGCGGAATTTACAGAGCGGATCAACCGGTTTACAGCATATGTAAATTTGCAGGGAGACAGGGTAAAGGTGCATATAAAAAATACCGGCCGATGTAAAGAATTGTTCCTGCCGGGGGCAAAAGTGTGGCTGGCGTGCAGCGATAAGCCGGGAAGAGTCACGGCTTATGATCTGGTTGCAGTGGAGAAAGATCACAGGATCGTCAACGTGGATTCCCAGGCGACAAATAAGGCTGTGGGAGAGTGGCTTGAAACAGGTCAGCTCTTTCCCAACCTTATTTTTCTGCGGCCGGAAACCGGTTACGGAAGCTCACGTTTTGATTTTTATGCGGAGACCGAAACGGAGAAGATTTTTTTGGAAGTGAAAGGGGTCACGCTGGAGCAGGACGGCATTGT
The DNA here is from genome assembly GCA_902796105.1 of uncultured Lachnospiraceae bacterium. Taxonomy (GTDB): domain Bacteria; phylum Bacillota; class Clostridia; order Lachnospirales; family Lachnospiraceae; genus Acetatifactor. The sequence continues at coordinate 1,673 of CADBNO010000147.1, forward strand.
GCGTTTTCCGGATGCGCCATCCGAACGTGCAGTGAAACATTTGACAGAGTTGATCCGCGCGAGGAAGGAAGGATACAGGGCTTGCGTATTATTTGTTATACAGATGCAGAATGTGGATCGTTTTATGCCTGCGCGTGAGATTCATCCGGAATTTGCCGATACCTTGGAAGAGGCTGCCGAAGCAGGAGTTGAGATCTATGCGTATGATTGTGTTGTGACAGAGAATAGTATGGAAATTGGAAAAAGGGTTCCGGTTCAATTGTCGGATCCTGTCGAAAACTGCGGTCTGCAAAGGCTTGTACATCCCCTGTTGGTATGGTATGATGCAAACAAGCGGATCCTGCCCTGGAGGGAGATGCCTGATGCTTATCATGTATGGGTTTCGGAGATCATGTTGCAGCAGACCAGAGTAGAGGCGGTGAAGCCCTATTACGAACGGTTCATGAGGGCTTTACCGGATGTGTATGCATTGGCGCAGGCGCAGGAAGAAACTTTGCTCAAACTCTGGGAAGGACTTGGGTACTACAATCGGGTCAGAAATCTTCAGCGGGCGGCGATCCGGGTTGTGGATGAATATGGCGGCAAACTTCCCGCACATTATGAAGAACTGCTTTCGCTCTGTGGAATAGGAAGTTACACGGCCGGCGCGATCGCATCGATTGCCTACGGGGAGGCGGTACCGGCAGTAGATGGAAATGTACTTCGCGTATTGTCCAGACTCCGCAAGGATGAGCGATCGATCGCAGACCCAAAGGTAAAAAAGCAGATTGAGTGTGAACTCGCGGGGATCATTCCGGAGGACAGACCGGGAGATTTCAATCAGGCTATGATGGAGCTGGGAGCGTGCATCTGCATCCCACATGGGAATCCCAGATGCGCTGACTGCCCGTTGTCACAGATCTGTAAGGCCCACCGGGACGGTGTGGAACTGGCTTTTCCGGAGAAGGCACAGAACAAGGAACGACGGGTGGAGAATAAAACGATACTGATCATTCGCGATGCGGAACGCGTTGCTGTTCGAAAGAGGAAAAAGAACGGACTGTTGGCTGGCATGTATGAATTTCCTTCTTTGGATGGAATAGTTACAGCAGAGGAGGTTCTGGCTTATCTGAGGAATATCGGACTGAAACCGCTGCGGATAATTGCGACGGAAGAGGCCAAACACATTTTTTCCCATATAGAATGGCACATGAAGGGATATATGGTTCGCATTGATGAGCTGGAAGGCAAACAGGCAGAAGGCGGCAGCGGGGATTGGATCTATATTCATCCGGAAGAGACGAAAGACAGATATCCGATCCCATCGGCCTTTGCTGCATATACGAAGCTGCTACAGATCAAACTTGGGAAAGAGAAGTTTCACGACGGCGTCTGGACACCACAGGGAGCCCCCGATAAACCGCAAGGAACATCAGAACAGCCATGATAAATGCGGTGATCACATCAAACATAGAATGCTGTTTGATGAAAAGGGTGGAAAGTATGATCGCGCTGCAAACGATGAGAGAAGCTGTTTTGACCGGGCGGTTTTGGGATAAGCGTCTGCAGTGTACCACACCCATATGTAATCCCAGCGAATTATACACATGTATGCTGGGCCAAAGATTGTTAGGTGTGTCTGTTCTCCACAGGGCTTCTACCATGCGGGTGAAAAGATTATCTCTCGGCATGGCGGCGAGGCGAAGATCATGGCCGTTTGGCCAAAGGGTCGAGATGATCAGAAAGATGGTCATTCCTGTGAATAGAAATACACAGGTACGGAAGTATTCATATTTATCCGTGATCATCAGGCAGAGTACAACGGCAAACATATAAGGAAACCACATGAAATAGGGAATCACAAAGAATTCACAAAAGGGTATAAAGTCATCTATTCCCATATGGATAATGTATTTGGGGGTGCTGACGGCGCTCTCCAGGTGCCAAAACCATAACCAATAGATGACGGCATAGATGATCAGCGGCAGGATATGGCGATATCGATGGAAAAAGCTTTGAAAACGATTCATGACGGTAGAACCTCCACTTATTATTGCTTAAACAAATACAGTATAATGCAAAAAAAACAAAATGCAATGTTTTTTTGTTCAATCTAAAGATTTTATAATTTTGGGGGTTCCTATTTAGACAAACTTGTATTATAATAGAGACATATTCTATACAAATCCTGTAAATTTCCCTGATGAAAACACAAAATTCAGTCACAGACTGTTTAGGAGGAAAATATGAGAGAAAAATATGAATCACTGGCGTTGTTGCAATTAAGAGAGCTGGCAAAAGTGCGCGGTATTAAAGGAACATCGACCATGAAAAAGTCGGAACTTGTGGAGGCGATGCTGGCGGAGGATGAACGCTTAAAAAAGAATGAGGGAGAAACGCCCCGGGAAGCGGTTAAAGAAACCGTCAAAGAAGGAAGGGAGCCCAGAGAAAGCAGAGGATCGGACCAGATACGTACGGGCAGACCCAACAATAAAACCGTGATCGTACAAAATAATCCGGCACAGGCAGGCACAAGCGGCACAGAGTCGGCTTTATCAAACATGACGCAGCCTGTCGGCGCACAGACTCCGGAGGAGGAAGCGCAGGCTTTAAAGGAGCTCGACAGCGGGCAGGAAGCAAGCGGTATTTTAGAGGTTATGCCGGATGGCTATGGTTTTATCCGTTGCGAAAATTATCTTCCCGGAGAGAATGATGTCTATGTGGCACCGAGCCAGATCCGCCGATTTATGCTGAAGACAGGAGATATCCTCTGCGGAAACAAGCGGATCAAAACGCAGCAGGAGAAGTTCAGCGCATTACTTTATGTGAAGACCATAAACGGATATACACCGGAAGAGTGTGCAAAACGCAAGAATTTTGAAAACATGACGCCAATCTTCCCGAATGAAAGGATCCGGCTGGAGACGCCGGGGTGTAATATCTCCATGCGTGTGATGGATCTGGTAAGCCCGGTAGGTAAGGGACAGCGTGGTATGATCGTATCACCGCCTAAGGCAGGTAAGACAACTTTGCTGAAGGAGGTTGCCCAGTCCATATTGCGTGCTAATCCGCATATGCATATGATCATTTTGCTGATCGATGAAAGACCGGAGGAAGTTACAGACATCAGAGAGGCGATCATCGGAGAAAATGTGGAAGTGATCTATTCGACATTTGATGAATTGCCGGAGCATCACAAGAGAGTGTCAGAGATGGCGATCGAGCGTGCAAAGCGTCTCGTTGAGCACAAGAAAGATGTGGTGATCCTGCTCGACAGTATTACGAGACTGACAAGAGCGTATAATCAGGTTGTTCCGCCCAGCGGCAGAACCCTTTCCGGTGGTCTTGATCCCGCCGCACTTCATATGCCGAAGCGCTTCTTCGGTGCGGCCCGTAATATTCGGGAGGGCGGAAGTCTGACCATACTGGCAACGGCATTGGTGGATACAGGAAGCAAGATGGACGATGTGGTTTACGAGGAGTTCAAGGGTACCGGAAATATGGAGATGGTGCTCGACCGGAAACTTTCCGAGAAGCGCATTTTCCCGGCTATCGATCTGGCAAAATCCAGTACCAGAAGAGAGGATCTATTGCTGGATCAGGACGAGCTTGAAGCGATCAATATCATGAGAAAGGCTTTGAACGGGTTGAAACCGGATGAAGCTACGGACAAGATCTTGGATATGTTTGCCCGGACAAAAAATAATGTTGAGTTTGTAAATCTGGTCAAGAAAAATAAATTTATCTAAAAAAATAAAATTTCTTTAAATTGGGTATTGCATGATACGGCTCTCTATGTTACAATAATACCGCTGTTTGTGGTTCCATAAGCAGTGCGGATGAGAACATAGAACTATTCTACAATTATCATAGAGAGGTGAAAAACATGAAAGAAGGAATTCATCCTAAGTACTATCAGGCCACTGTTACCTGTAACTGCGGCAACACATTCGTAACCGGTTCTACAAAGCCTGAGATCCACGTAGAGGTTTGCTCCAAGTGTCATTCATTCTACACAGGTCAGCAGAAGTCTGCGAGAGCTGATGGACGTATTGATAAGTTCAATAAGAAATACGGTGTTAAGTAAGAATGTATGCAAGGGGTTGAGGTTTTTTATCTCAACCCTTTTTGTGTTTTACAGGAGTGGTTATGGCAAGAAAAGGGAAAAAATATAATCGCTATTCCGGAATCGGCGGTCAGGCTGTTCTGGAGGGGATTATGATGAAGAATAAAGAAAAATATGCGATCGCGGTCAGAAAACCGGACGGAGGCATTGCAGTGGAGGTGGAAACCTTTCAAGGCATGCTGCAGCAGCATAAAATAAAAGAGTTGCCTTTTATCAGAGGAATATTTAATTTTATTGATTCCATGATATTGGGAATGAAAGCGCTTAATTATTCGGCCGCTTTTTATGACGAGGAAGAGAGCGACGAGGTCAGGAAGGCTGACAGTAAAAGTGAGCAGATCATGAGTGTGTTAGTTACGGCGTTTTCTATTTGCCTGGCTATCGCGGTGTTTATCGTTCTGCCTTATTTTTTATCTCTGTTTTTCCAGAAATATATTCGCAATGATTCTGTGATCGCAATCATCGAGGGCGTGATCAGACTTGTCATTTTTTTGCTCTATGTATGGGGGATCAGCGCAATGAAGGATATCAGGAGACTCTACCAGTATCACGGCGCAGAGCACAAATGTATCAATTGCGTGGAAAAAGGGAGACCGCTGACGGTACACAATGTGATGCGCAGCTCCAGACAGCACAAGCGGTGCGGCACCAGTTTTATCTTTTTTGTGATGATCGTAAGTATTATCCTCTTTTTCTTTATCCGGGTTGACAATGTAGTGGAAAAAGTGGTGCTGAGGATTTTGCTGATGCCGGTGGTAGCGGGTATATCCTATGAGATCATCAGACTTGCCGGTAAAAGTGACAATATTTTCATCAATATTTTATCTGCCCCGGGCATGCTGATACAGAAGCTGACGACAAAAGAGCCGGACGAAGATATGGCTGAAGTGGCGATCGCAGCGGTGGAAGCGGTTTTTGATTGGAAGGCATATCTGAAAGAGAATTTTGGTTACGAAGTGGATGACAGCTGGCTGGATGATACCACGCGGTCTGAAGATGACGATAAAATGGTATAAGAGTATAAGAGATGAATTATCGCGAGTGTTATGATAAAGGCAAAGAGGCGTTGCAGACGGCAGGGGTGCCTGAGGCGGAGCTGAATGCCAGATTGTTGTTGGAATATGTCTGTGACACAGATCGAAACACGTTATTGGTGCATGGAGATCGCGAGGTGACTGCAACAGAGCAGGAAGCTTATGCCATGCTGATCGAAAAGCGCCGCAGCAGAATCCCGCTGCAGCATCTGATCGGTGTACAGAATTTCATGGGACTGGATTTTCAGGTCAACGAGCATGTGCTGATCCCCAGACAGGATACGGAGATCCTGGTGGAGGAGGTACTAAAAAATCTCCATGACGGAATGCGGGTGCTGGATATGTGTACAGGAAGCGGATGCATCCTGATCAGCTTGCTGTATTATTCCAACGGTTGTACCGGTGTCGGTGCGGATCTGTCGGAGAATGCGCTGAAGGTTGCCAGGCACAATGCAGAGACGCTGTTATCCGGGCGGGTTTGCGACGACACGGATGACGGAGCGAACGGCAGGGCAGAATTCCTGCAGGGGGATCTGTTTGAAAAAATCCATGGGAAATTTGATATTATCGTATCGAATCCGCCATATATAGAGCGTGAGGAGATCCGGGAACTGATGCCTGAGGTGCGGGAGCATGAACCGCTTTCTGCGCTGGATGGAGGAGCGGACGGATTAGATTTTTATCGGAAGATCATTGATCAATGTCTGGTACATCTGAACGGTGGTGGAATGCTTTTCTTTGAGATCGGATATGATCAGGGGGAGGCAGTGAAACAGCTTCTGATACAGGCAAACTTCCATGAAGTCTCTATCGTGAAAGATTATGCGGGACTTGATCGGGTAGTATACGGAACCCGTTTTTAGCGGGCGATTGCGCGGGAAATTTGGGAGAATAGAGAGGTCGGAATATGTTTGATAAGTTGGAGGATTTACTGATCCGTTATGAGGAGATCATGGGGGAACTGCATGAACCCACCGTGACAAATAATCAGGAACGTTTCCGGAAGCTGATGAAGGAACAGAGTGATCTGACTCCTATCGTGGAGGCTTATACGGAGTATAAGAAGCGCAAACAGGATATCGAAGATTCTCTGGCAATGCTGGAGGAAGAAAACGATGAAGAAATGCGCGACATGATCAAGGAGACGTTGTCTGACAGCAAAAAACAGGTGGAGGAGCTGGAGCAAAAGTTAAAGATCTTACTTTTGCCGAAGGATCCGAACGATGATAAGAATGTGATCGTGGAGATACGTGCCGGTGCCGGCGGGGATGAAGCGGCGCTTTTTGCGGCAGAGATCTACCGCATGTATGTTCATTATGCAGAAGGACGTCGTTGGAAGGTCGAGACTATGAATGTGGATGAGATCGGGATCGGTGGTATGAAAGAAGTACAGTTTACCATCACCGGTCAGGGAGCGTATTCCGTAATGAAATACGAGAGCGGTGTCCATCGTGTCCAGCGTGTGCCCGAGACCGAGAGCGGCGGAAGGATCCATACCTCTACGATCAGCGTGGCGGTGATGCCGGAAGTGGATGAAGATATTGATATTAAAATAGAGGACAAGGATATCCGTATCGACGTGATGAGGGCATCCGGAAACGGCGGACAGTGTGTCAATACCACAGACTCTGCAGTACGTCTGACCCATTATCCTACAGGAATCGTGATCTACAGCCAGACCGAGAAGTCGCAGATCCAGAACAAAGAGAAGGCGTTTAATCTGCTCAGGGCTAAACTGTATGACCTGGAGCAGCAGCAAAGGCATGACGCGGAAGCGGAGCTTCGGCGCAGCCAGATCGGTACAGGAGATCGCTCAGAGAAGATCCGTACCTATAACTTCCCGCAGGGACGTGTGACGGATCATCGGATCGGCCTGACAATTTATAAACTGGATAAGGTCATGAATGGAGATATTCAGGAGATATTGGACGCGTGCATTGCTGCCGATCAGGCCGCAAAACTGAGCCGCATGAATGAAATGAGCTGAAAATCTTGAAAATAAAGAGCACTGAAAATACAGGTTTTCAGGATTTTGTACCAGAGAATAATACGATCAAAAATCACTACAAGAGACGGTTTTGCCAGTTTGGCAGACCGTCTTTTGCAAGTAGAGAACTCGACTATACGTCAGTGTGGAATTATCAGAGTTACCCCTCTCTATTAGCAGCATGGCAAGCCTATAATAATTGATCAAGGAATGCCGATTTTAACCTCCTGCTATGAGCTTTCTCGCGGCAGGAGATACTTATATGCTCTTTTGGCTGTAGTTTTGGAAGAGACATCTAAATTCTGTCAATTTATAAATGGTTAATAATTTGTTTATATAATTTTATTAGCACTCACTATTGACGAGTGCTAATAAAAGTGCTATAACATAATTGTCAGGAGGGAAAAAGAGATTTCAGAAAATCAGAGAAATAATAAATCGGATTTCCAGAAATACTAATCCCGAGGAAACAAGTAAAAGTAGTGTTTTTATCATAAAGGAGGAATGAGTTATGTTGTATGCACCGAGTATTTTCAGAGAGAATATGATGGATGATTGGTTTGATGGTTTTGACAGATTGATGAATCAGGTGGATCGGGAATGGAACCAGCCGGTTTACGGAAAGAAGAATCCTTTGTACGGGAAAAATGCCGACAGGTTGATGAAGACAGATGTCCGGGAATTGGATGGCGGATATGAAGTCGATATTGATCTGCCCGGGTTCAAGAAGGACGAGTTGAATCTGCAGTTGGAAAGCGGATACCTGACCATTCAGGCGTCCAAAGGATTGGATAAAGAACAGAAGGATGAGCAGTCCGGTAAGATCATCCGGCAGGAGAGATATGCGGGCAGCATGTCCAGAACCTTCTATGTGGGCGACGAGGTTACGGAGGAGGACATCAAGGCGAAATTCGAGGACGGTGTTTTGAGACTGGAGATCCCCAAGAAAGATCCCAGGAAAGCGGTGGAGCAGAAAAAGACTATTGCGATTGAAGGATAATTGCGGTTAGGCAGAATGAAGCAGGCAGTCATTTGTGTGGCTGCCTGCTTTATTTGTGCATTCTTCTTATCGGTATTTTGATGACAAGAAACACCTGAGTATGGTATAATATCAATATCTGCGAAGCGGATAAGGGACATAGTCTTGCCATCAAAGGGTGTTGAACCCTTTGGGTTCATGGGATGATCAAGGACAAGGAGTAAGAGAATGCGGGTAACGTGCAAGCAATGTGGTAAGAGTTTCGAACTGTCACAGTCGGAAATTGATTTTTATAAAAAGAAAAATTTGAGCCTGCCTAAACGATGTAAGGAATGCAGGGAGCATAATAAAGCGGAAAAAGCCGGAAAAACTCAGAAGGTTGAGCAAAGCGGTTCTTCCAAACCGGTGATCTGTCTGGTGCTGGCTATTCTCGTGGTTGCCTGTATCCTGGGGGGATATGTGGTTCAGGCATTGAACAGCTTTCAGGGAGAAAATACTTTGCAGCAACAGCTGCCCACCGTGGCGGAATCGCAAGAAGCTGTTTCCTTAGCGGCAGGGACACAACCGGAAACGGATGCAAACTTCATGGTCGAAGAACAGACTGTAACGGAAATGCAATCCGATATGCAGCCAGAGACACAGCCAGAGACACAAGCACAGACGCAGCCGGAACCACAGCCGTCAGCCACAGAGTCGGTATCAGAGGTAGCGCAGGTTACGGAACCACAGCCGGCGGCATCATCGGTATCAAGCCCGGTTTCCCAGCCGGAAAGCAGCGTGCAAGAGATAGCGGCACAGGAAACGACATATAAGTTCCGCAGCAAAAAACTCTTAAATCAGCATTATGAAAAGCACGGTATCGAGATGGGATTTGCATCGGCGGCAGACTATCAGGAAGCGGCCTCGGCCGTGATCAATGATCCGAATGCCTTGTATAAGACAGAGAAAGAGGACGGCGATGGCGTTTATTATATTGAGGAAACAAACGAATTTGTCATTCTTTCTGTAGATGGATATATTCGGACCTACTTTAATCCGAGCGGTGGTATCGATTATTTCAATCGACAGTAGATGCCGTGAGCATATGCGAAAACAAGGCAGTGGCAGCTGAAACAAGGCTGATTTAGATGTCCTATAGCAGGGAATAAACGTAATCAGGGATTAAACAGAACCAGAGAATAAACAGGAGAAACGGGGGAGTGATCATGGTACAGTACGAATATTCGGCTCAGTACGCAAAAGAGAAACTGATCGAGGGCAATAAGGCCTATGTGGCTTCACGGAGAGCAGCCTGCGATGCTTCCCCGGAGAAACTTTTGAAACTGGTAAAGGAGGGGCAGCATCCCTATGCCATCATTGTTGCCTGTTCTGAGTCCAGAGTGATCCCTGAGGTGGTCTTTCAGGCAGGCTTGGGTGATCTGTTTGTGATTCGTGTGGCAGGCAATGTGATGGAATCCCATCAGCTCGGCAGTATCGAGTATGCGGCGGAGCATCTGGGGACCGGTCTGATCGTGGTGTTGGGACATGATCATTGCGGTGCTGTGGATGCAGCATTGAATCATCAGCCGGAGGGCTATATCAAGTATATTACGGATGAGATCATAAAGGCTATCGGTGAGGAAAAAGATGAATTAAAAGCCTGTTGCCTGAATGTGAAGCATAGCTGTGAGATCATAGAACGCAGTCTTCAGATCCAGAAGGACGAGAAGGAGTATGGGCTGCAGGTTCTTGGCGCGATCTACCATCTGCAGGATGGAACAGTGGAATTTTTGTAGGTGCATTTTCGATTGTATTTTGTTAAAGCACCCCGCCGGTGTGCGGAGCTAATGTACGGAGAAGATGTACGGATAAGGGTTATGTCTTGTTTCTTGGGAGATTTATGATAAAATAAAACAGAGAAGTAAACCAAAGAGAACGGAGGGAGTTACATGAAATTAGCAGAGGCATTACAGGAACGCGCGGATCTGAATCGGAATATTGAGCAGCTCAGAAGCCGCCTGAACAGCAATATGCTGGTTCAGGAAGGGGAAAAAACGGCAGAAAATCCGGAAAAATTGAAAAAGGAGCTTGATGTTGCCATTGCGAGACTGGCAGAATTGATCTCCAAGATCAATCTTACAAACTGCAGTACATCTGTAGACGGACAGTCTTTGACGGAGTTGATCGCCAGAAAAGACGCATTGACATTAAAGATCTCTGTTTATAAAGAACTTGTGCACACTGCCAGCCAGACAGCGTATCGCGCGCGGGGGACGGAGATCAAAGTGAAATCCAGCATTGAAGTGACCAAATGGCAGTCCCAGATTGACAGAATGGCCAAGGAATTGCGGAAATTGGACAATAAGCTCCAGGAAACGAACTGGAACACGGAATTGATCGAAATCGAATGATGAGGAAACGGATCCGGTTTCGGATTGGCGGTTAAATAATATAGACGGTAGCGGCAACAGGGTGAATGTCAACGCATACGACAGCGAAAGTCGTAATTCTGGTGACGCCGAAGGGCAGGCGAGGGTTCGAATCCCTATGGAACAGTTATGCCCCAAAGATGTAAAACGGTATGGTTATGGTTATTTTTATCACCGGACATTAACTGAAGTCGCGAGGGTGGGTACGGGGAGCATATTGCTTTTTTCGGAGGAAGATCATGTTTGGTTTTCAGCTGTCTGATCTGCGGAATATACATAAGAAAAATAAGGAACTTGAGGAACTTCTGGCTAAAGTGGCGTCAAATGTTGCCAACAATTATAAGGATGCGGCACAGAAGGAGTTTTCTTCGTATCAGGCAAAATTTGCAGAATTGAAGGCAGCCGGCGGACTAAATGCGAAACAGATTACCTATTACGAAAAATGCGAAACAGAGTTTTGTGAAAAATTGAAGGGCTTTACACACAAAGACCAAAAGCCCTATTGGCATTAGACAGGTGGAGAACGAAGATGAAGATCAGAAGAGCAGGACATCAGGATATGCAGGCAGTAAATAAACTGCTCAGTGAGGTGTTGGAGATCCATGCAGAAATCCGACCGGATATTTTTATCTCCGGAACGAAGAAATATACAGATGAAGAGCTGGATGCGATCTTTATCCATCCGGACACGCCGGTATTTGTTGCCGTGGATGAGGCGGATCAGGTGCAGGGATATTGTTTCTGTGAAATACAGGAAAAAAAGGGATTAAATAATATACGGGATATGAAGACTCTGTATATAGATGATCTCTGTGTGGAAGAATCAGCGCGGGGAAAACATGTAGGCAGAGAGTTGTACGATTATGTAATTGCATATGCACGACAGCTGGGATGTCATAATGTCACATTGCATGTATGGGAAGGAAACGAGCGGGCGAGGGCGTTTTACGACCGCATGGGATTCGGGATTCAGAAGACTTTGATGGAGAAAATCTTATGAGTTTGCTTTATACGGTTACGCTTAATCCGTCCCTGGATTATCTGGTTACCGTGGATCGGTTCCGGCTGGGAGTGACAAACCGGACGACATCGGAGAAAATGGTACCCGGAGGCAAGGGAATCAATGTATCTATCGTGCTGCGCAATCTGGGGTATCCCAGTACGGCGATCGGATTCAAGGCCGGCTTTGTGGGCGAAGAGATCGCGAGATGCCTGGAGAAGATGGGGATACGGACAGATTTCATTCCTGTGTCGCAGGGAGTAAATCGCATTAACGTAAAACTTCTGTCTGAGGACGGAACAGAGATCAACGGAGCGGGACCGTTTGTCGGGGAGCAGGAGACAAAGCTTTTATTTCAAAAGCTGGAACAGCTGGAGAAAGGCGATGTTCTTTTTTTATCAGGCAGTGTGCCTGCCTCTCTGCCGTCAGGAATTTATACGGAAATCATGCGACGTTTGGAAGGAAAAGGCGTAACGTTTATAGTGGATGCCGCAAAACAGCTTTTATTAAATACTCTGGCATATCACCCTTTTTTGATCAAACCAAACCGGCAGGAGCTTGGTGAAATTTTTTCGACAGAATTATCGGATCGGGAGTCTGTGGTTCCCTATGGGAAAAAGCTACAGGACAGGGGAGCCTTGAATGTGTTGATCTCCATGGGGGCTGATGGGGCTGTGCTTCTGACGCAGGACGGACAGGTTCTGATGCAGGAAGCACCTGATGGCTGTGCAGTCAACAGTGTTGGTGCAGGCGATTCGATGGTAGCCGGGTTCATGGCCGGATGGCTGGAAACGAAAGATTACCGTTGTGCGTTTCGGAAAGCAATTGCAGCCGGAAGTGCCAGCGCATTTACAGATGGATTCTGTACAAGAGAAGAAGTGGAAGCACTTGAGAGGTGTTGTGACAGTATATGAAATTTCTGAAAAAAATTTTTTATGGTCTGGTTGTTTTGATCATGTTGATCTGTGCCGGCATATTGGTGCTGGCTTTTTCGCCGGATATGACCAAAACACTGTCGGAAACTTTATATGGGGAAAAGGGAATTTTGGCCGGTGTCGGAAAAGAGAGTCCCCAGGGAGAAGAAAGCGGCGCAGACGCGGTGATGACGGATCCGCAGGACAACAGTTATCGCGTTGCGGATGGGGTATTGGCTTCCGACAGTACGGCGGGATATGTTGCGCCGATCCGAAGCGCGTTGGAGCTCCCGCAGGAAGTAAGCAATAAATCCGGGTATCAGCCGGTTACCGGTACCGGTGAGGAATTAGGTGAGGAACAGGCGGCAGCCCTGGACACGCAGCTTGGAATCGGGGAGACAGGCGACGGCCTCTATTTTGATCCGGAATTCTATCCCTATTACCATATGCTGAATGACAAAATGCAGCATTTGTATCGGCAGATTTATGCGAATGCCATGGCGATGACCCAGTCATTTGCACCGGTGGAGCAGGTGAATACTGCTCAGCTGAAAAATGTATTTGAGGCGGTTTATAATGATCATCCGGAACTCTTTTGGCTGGATACCGGGTATAGCTGCAAGTATCGTCCGGACGGAACCTGTGTGGAAATTACGCTGTCTTATAATCGCACGGCACAGAAGCTGGATCAGGCGAAGGCGGAATTTGCCTCGGCCGCGCAGGCAATCCTCAACGGAGCAGCAAGCCGCAATAGTGATCGGGAAAAGGAAGTTTATGTGCATGATGCGCTGATCGATAAGGCGAGTTATTCTTTTTCGTCGGCGATGAATCAAAGCGCTTATAGCGCGCTGGTCAACGGAGATACGGTATGTGCCGGATATGCCAGAGCCTTTCAGTATCTGATGCAGCAGGCCGGCATTCCCTGCTATTACTGCACCGGGTACTCCGGAGAGAACCATGCCTGGAATATCATAAAGATCGGGAATGAGTATTACAATGTGGATGTGACATGGGACGATACCGATCCGTCCACATATGATTACTTTAATCAGTCGGATGCACAGTTTTTGAGGACCCACGTGCGCACCGGATTGAGTGTATATCTGCCCCCGTGCGGAAGCGCAGCGGCGGAAAATACGGCATATGAGCCGATTGGAAATACAGTGGCTGGTATTACGTTGAATCCGAATCCTCAGCAGCCGTTAACGTGGACGCCGAAAGAAAATAAGGACGAAAAGCACAGTGGAGATTTTGTGTCCGGCGGCGATGTATATAGTCTGGATCGTGCAGGGCTCACAGCGGACGCAGTGCAGTCATCACTTAAGGATTATTATGCGAATTGTCTGAAACAGATGGTGGACCGCGGAAGCGGGCAGCAGAGCTTCAGCAATGTAGTTCCGAAGTCTGTTTTGGCAGAGATCGAGAAAGCATACGGAACCGGTGATTATGAGAAAGGTTACGTTAATGAAGGACTCAAAAAGCTTAAGAGAGATTACTTTGCGATCCAGATCCAGGTACAGGATATAGGAGGAAACTATTACAGACTATATCATAATATCTATACCTGGTAGAGGAATAGAAGTGAAAAATATGGTGATCAAGGACGAGGCAGTCAAGAAACCCCGATGTGTTTCTTGACTGCCTCAAAGCTTTCTTTGCTGATCACATGTTCAATACGGCATGCATCTTCAGTGGCTGTCCGGGCGTCCACTCCCAGTTTGATCAGCCAGGCTGAGAGCAATTCATGACGTTCATAGATCATTTCTGCAACTTCACGTCCTGTATCTGTCAGATAAATAAATCCTTCTCTGGTTACCGTGATGTAACCGCCTTCGCGCAGATTCTTCATGGCAACACTCACACTGGATTTCTTGAACCCGAGCTCTGTAGCAATATCAACAGAGCGTACTACTGGATTTTTGTGGCTTAAGATCAAAATAGTTTCCAAATAATTCTCAGAAGATTCGTTTGTTTTCATGTCTGACCTCCGGCACATTTGCAGGTTATGGTGAAAATTATATTATTGCTTCGACTATAGTATAACACATATATATTTTTCAGGCAAATAAAATTGGTATAACTTACGAACTTGGTCATATAAATGAAATGAGGATGGTAATGGACATGCAGGACAGCTTATACAGGATATTGGGACAGGGGAGAAATCCGATGTGGGAGCAGGTGACCGGTCAGGCCGGGAGGATCAGAGAAATACGTCTGCGTATCAATCAGCCGATCATTGTCCGGCTGGATGGGGAAGAGTGTTATCTGGACGGACGGGGAAGGTTTACCGGAAATATTCAGGAGGCACAAAAGATCAGCGGGCAGGAACTGGATGAATTTTTCATGCATTTATGCCAGGGGTCGCCTTATGCTTTTGAGGAGATGCTGAGGCAGGGATTCCTCACGGTGCCGGGCGGCCATAGAGTAGGATTCGCCGGGCAGGTGGTGACGGAGAATGGCAAAACGATCCGGACCATAAAGCATTTATATTATGTGAATATCCGGATCGCTCATGAGGTTCGGGGAGTGGCGGATGATATTCTTCCGCATTTGTACCGGAATGGGGAATTGCAAAATGTTTTGATCATTTCTCCACCGGGGCATGGCAAGACGACTTTGCTGCGCGAGCTGATCCGAAAGGTGTCTGATGGGAATCCCTATGGGCGTGGGAGAACTGTGGGGGTGGTGGATGAGCGGTCTGAACTGGCGGGGGCGTTTCTGGGATGCCCGCAAAACGAATTAGGCATCCGTACAGATGTGTTGGAGGGCTGTTCTAAGAGTCAGGGAATGCTCATGCTGTTGCGGTCTATGACACCGGAAGTTCTGGCAGTGGATGAATTGGGGGAAGCAGGGGAGGCGAAAGCCTTGAGAGCTGCTTCGGTCTGTGGCTGTAAAGTGCTGGCAACGGTGCATGGTGAAAGCTGGGAAGATGTGAGATCGCGGTTCCCGGAGTTGTTTGTGTTCCGTGTATTTGAGCAGGGAGTTTTAAGGAAGGATCGAAGGCTGGGGAGTGATGGCAATGGTGAGGATGCTGGGAGGGATTCTGATCCTGTCGGGAAGTGTGGGACTTGGCATGTGGTACCGTGCCCGTTTTATCGAAAGTATTCGGGTGAAACAGATATTGGTGGAAATTCTGGAGCGCCTGATGAGTGAAGTCAGATACGGAAATACAGCCTTGCCCGAGTGCTGTAAGAGATTGGGGGAGCAGATGGAGGATCCCTATGGAAAAGGATTTCGGGAGATCGCCTGCATCTACCGGGAAGCCGGACAAGTATCATTTGCCGGTGTTTTTGTTCAAGTGATGGGGCAATGCCTTGCCGGACTGCCCTTAAAAAAGGAGGAGAGAGATATCTTTTTGGAGGCGTTCAGGCAAGGCGGATTTCAGGATAAAGAGATGCAGCTGAAATGTTTCGAACAGAGCAGGGACAGGCTGTTGACATGTATCCGGAGTGAGGAAAAGACACTGCCGGGAAAGTGCAGAATGGCCTTGAGTCTTGGCGGAATGAGCGGTCTGATCATGATCATTGTGTTGTTATAGATCGCAATAGAATGAGTGGATAGAGGGTGGACAAAGATGGAGGTTAGTCTGATCTTTAAGATTTCGGCAGTGGGAATATTGGTAACGTTGTTGGGACAGGTGTTAAAACACAGTGGAAGAGAGGAACATGCTTTTCTGATCAGCCTTGCGGGCCTGGTGCTGGTATTGTCGTGGATCGTACCGTATATTTACGATCTGTTCGAAACGATCCAGGCTCTGTTTGTGATGTGACAGGGAGCGGCGGTGAGCGTATGGCAGAGATTTTGAAGATCGGAGCGCTGGGGATAGCGGGAGTGTTGCTGGCCTTGCAGTTTAAGGGACAGAAACCGGAGTATGGTATGCTTGTCGGAACCGCTATTTGCCTGTTGATATTTGGCTTTGTGGCCGGAAGACTGGTGCTTTTGCTGGAAAGATTTGAATTGCTGCAGGGATATCTGGATCAGTCCGGCGGATATCTGACTGTGCTGATGAAGGTTGTGGGAATTACATATATTTGTGAGTTTAGCGCGGCAATCTGCAAGGATGCCGGTTATGGCGCGGTGGCCGGGCAGATTGAGATCCTGGGGAAGCTTTCGGTTGTTTTTGCCGGATTGCCGGTTTTGTTTCAGGTGATCGAACAGATCGAACATTTGGCATGAGAGGGGTGGCAATTTGGATTTTGATACAATCTGGGAGGGATACGGATATGGTCAGCTGCAGGAAGAGATGGACAAACTGTTTCCAACGTACTCGATCAGTTTCCGGGATCTGCTGCATCGCCTGATCCAAGGGGATATTATCGGTGTGCTGGCGGATTATATGCAATGGAGTATACAGGATATGGCGGGAGATATTGCGGGGATAAAGAATATTTTTGTCTGGCTGCTGGTGTTGGGGGTCCTTGCGGCGCTCATGGGACATTTTGTGGAAATTTTCGACAGCCATCAGGTAGCGGACCTCAGTTTTTATTTTGTTTATCTCCTGATGGCGATGGTGCTGTTAAAATGTTTCTCCCAGACAGCACAAGTGACCCGGGAGGTTTTGGAGAATATTGTTTTATTTGACCGATTGCTGATACCGGCGTATCTGATGGCGGTGGGAGTCGCTGCAGGACCGCTTACGGCTAATGTGTATTATCAATTGATGCTGATCCTGCTATGCATTGTTCAGGAAATCCTGGTAGTGATCCTTATTCCGCTGATCTACAGCTATTGCCTGCTGGCGGTGATAAACGGGATCTGGGTTGAAGATAAAATGGCACTGCTCATTGATCTTGTGGAAAAAATAGTCGGTTGGATCCTGAAAGCGGCTGTGTGGATCGTCACCGGGTTGGGCGTATTTCAATCTGTGTTGACTCCGGTGCTGGAGTCGTTTCAAAAAAGTGTTGTGCAGAAGGCGGTAGGAAGCTTGCCCGGGATCGGAGATGCGGCTGAAGGGGCAGTGAAACTTACGGTTGGTTCTGCTGTGGTGATCAAAGACAGTATGGGATTGGGCCTGCTGCTTTTGCTGGTGTTTCTGTGTGCGGCACCGTTGCTGCGTATTTTTTTTACAGCTTTTATGCTGAAGGCTGCTGCTGCATTTATGGGGGTTGTCAGTCACAAAAGGATCACAACGTGCGCGGACAAGGTGGGTAACGGAGCTTTTTTGCTCCTGCGCACTGCGGGAACCGCAATGCTGCTGTTTCTCATTACACTTGCTGTTATCGCTGTAGCCACCAACAGAGGGTATTAAAAGCGGAGAAAGGGAGGATGGAAAATATGAACATGTGGTTGAATGCAGTCTGTAAAACAGGTGTTTTTATCCTGTGTGCACAGATATTGATCCAATGCAGACCGGACAGTTCTTACGAAAAGTATCTGAAGATGCTGGTCAGTGCGATGATCCTGATGCAGTTATTTGTACCGTTACTTCATTTGTTTACAGTTGCTGACTTTCCCTTTGACGGATATGGGACGGATTGGCTTTGGGGATCCATACAGAAAGGGGAAGACAGGCAGATCGCGGCAGCGCAGGGAGATGTGGAGTCTGAGAGTTCTGAAGCGGAAGGAAAGGATGGGCAAAGGATATATATACATCCCTTGGAGAAGGTACCGGAGGTGGACCGGATAACGATTGAACCGATCGGGGCGGGACTGGAGGAGGACAATGGGACAGATGGATTGGCGCAAACTGAAAAAAAAGTTCTTTCAACGCGATAACATGATCATGATGATACTGACTGGGATCCTCATATTTGTGATCGCGTTGCCGACAAAGACGGGGGAAAGTAAAGACAGGCAAACGGTGGGTGTCATGAGCCAGGCTAAAGGGAAAGAAACCACCGCAGAGATTCAGGAGAAAACAGCGACCGGATCTGCAGTGCAAGGGCAGGAAGATACGGAGGCGGATTATGAGAAGAAACAGGAGGAGAAACTGAGACAATTATTGTCTGCTATGGCCGGAGTCGGAGAGGTGGAGGTTATGCTGACCTTTTCCTCATCAGAGGAGCAGGTGGTGGAGAAGGAAGAACCGGTATCACGTTCCGGTACCGTAGAGCAGGACAGTGCCGGCGGAACAAGATCGATCACACAATATGAAAAAGGGGATTCGTCTGTTTATCGCAGTAAAGATGGGGAGCCCTTTGTGACCAAAATCCTGTATCCGAGAGTGGAAGGCGTTCTTGTTATAGCGGAGGGGGCAGGGGACGGCACTATAAACCGCAGTATCACAGAGGCTGTTCAGGCACTCTTCGGCGTGGAGGCACATCGCGTGAAAGTACTTCCGATGGGAAACAAGCATATATCACAGACAGGGCTCATACAATAAAGCAAGAGAAAACCGAGACAGGGGTTTTCAAAATAAAAAGGAAGAGGGAAAGCAGCGTGAAAAATTTGGTAAAAAAGAATCAACTGATGATCACTGCACTTGCTGTTATGATAGCCGTTGCGGGCTATCTGCAGTTTGCAGGAACAAACCTTGAGGAAGAGTATCTGACGGTGGAGGATGGAGAGCAATACAGCGCAGCCAATTCCTCCGGTGTGATAACGGAGAATTATACATCGGAACA
>CADBNO010000148.1 GCA_902796105.1 uncultured Lachnospiraceae bacterium
AGAACGAAACCCGGATGACAAAGCCTGCAGGATGTGTTATAATGATAAAGTAACTGGAAACGGATTTCCATTCATTTTACAAGGAGGTAAAGCGTATGGCAAACTTTTTTGGTGTATCTGCCTATCAGCAGGCAGCGCAGACTTACAACAGCAGTTCGAGCAAGACCGGCACTGCGAAGACCGGATCGGTCAAAGCGGGTTCGGCTGCAGCGGGGACGGCGAAGACAGCGTCCGGTGCAGAGAGCTCCGGCAGTTCAAAGGTAGAGACCAAGGCCTGGTCGCCGATCGATACGAAGAGTTCGCTGGTTCCTTCGGTCAAAGAGGGCTACGGAATGACGATCGGGGACGTGGAGTTGTCTGACAAGGCGAAGGATTACTATGACAAGCTGAAGTCCAAGTTTCACAATTCTGAGTTCATTCTGGTCAGCAAGGACATGAAATCGCAGGTGCAGCAGAATGCGGCGGCTTACGGTAATGCGAACAAGATGGTGGTGCTGATCGATGAGGAAAAGCTGGAACGCATGGCGACGGATGAGTCTTATCGGAAGAAATACGAGGGGATCATTGCCATGTCCCAAAGCCAGATGGCTGCGGCGAAGAACAGTCTTGCCAGCAGCGGCGCGAACGTAAAGAATTTTGGAATGTCCGTCAATTCCGACGGTACCACGAGCCTTTTTGCCACACTTGAGAAATCTTCCGACGCACAGGCAAAGCGCATCGAGAAGAAGGCGGAGGCAAAGAAGGAGCAGAAGGTCAAGGAGAAGAAACAGGCGGAGAAGAAGGAAAAGGCAGAGCGCCTGGAGAAAGCGAAGGAAAAGAAACGGGCAGAGAAGGCGGAGCGCACAGACAAGGCAGAGGAAGCGGAAGGCGTAGAGGAGCCCGGCGACAGAGAATATGTGGAGATCCGTGCGAATTCCATGGATGAATTGATCGGAAAGGTGCAGCAGTACGCATATGACAATTCAGCAAAAGGTGTTATGACGGATGTGGAGAGGACTTTAGGTCAGAATCTGGATCTGAAATTCTGAGGCAAAGAACAGATTGTTACAGGCAGCCATGTGAAAGTGGCTGCCTGTTTTTGGATTGACTTGCACGATTGTTGTTTGTGAGGTATAATGATACGCATGGTGCTCAGAGCCGTGTCGGATCAGGGCTCTGTGTTATTGAGAGAATGGTAGAGAAGTGAGGATAATATGAAGCGCGAGAGTTTTAAGTCCCGATTGGGCTTTCTGCTGGTCAGTGCCGGATGTGCCATAGGGATCGGGAATGTGTGGAAATTCCCGTATGTGACGGGGCAGAACGGCGGAGGTGTATTTGTGCTGTTTTATCTGTTGTTTTTGCTCATTATGGGTGCCCCTATCCTGACGATGGAGCTGGCGATCGGCAGAGCAAGCCGCAAGAGTGTGGTACTGGGCTATAAGGAGCTGGAGCCTGAAGGAAGCAAATGGCATCTGCATGGCTGGATCTGTATTCTGGGGTGTTATATGCTGATGATGTATTACACTACGGTTTCCGGCTGGATGTTAAACTATATGCTGAAGTTTGTCTCGGGTACCTTTCATAAGGCTGTAGCAGCGGAGGCGGCGCAGGATGTGGCTGCGGTGACGAATGTGGTCGGGAACATATTTGACGGGATGCTTGCATCCCCGGCGCAGATGTTGGGATATATGTCGGTGACCGTGCTGATGGGCATTACAGTGTGCAGCCTTGGTTTGCAAAAAGGTATTGAGAAAGTGACAAAGGTGATGATGCTGGGATTGTTGGCGCTCATTGTAGTGCTGGCGGTGCACAGCCTGACTCTAGGGGGGGCCGGTGAGGGAATACGGTTTTATCTGTTGCCGGATCTGGAGCGGACCAGAGAGATCGGTCTGGGGAAAGTGATCACGGCAGCCATGAACCAGAGCTTTTTTACCTTGTCGTTAGGCGCCGCTTCTATGGAGATCTTCGGCAGCTATATGTCCAGGGATTTCACTTTGGGCGGTGAATCGTTGCGGATCTGCAGCCTGGATACTTTTGTGGCCCTGCTTTCCGGATTGATCATCTTTCCGGCCTGTTTTGCGTATGGTGTTGAGCCTTCGGCAGGACCGGTTCTGATCTTTGTCACGCTGCCGCAGGTGTTTTTACATATGGCAGGCGGTCGGATTTGGGGAACCTGTTTCTTTCTGTTTATGACATTTGCGAGTTTCTCCACGGTCATTGCGGTGTTCGAGAATCTGCTCGCAACGGCAATGGACAATTTCGGATGGAGCAGAAAAAAGGCAGCAGGTATAAATTTTGCGGTCATTTTACTCACCGGTATCCCCTGTGCCCTGGGATATAATCTGTGGAGCAAGGTGCATCCGATCGGTGGAAGGGATATTCTGAACAGTGAAGATTTTATTGTAAGCAATCTGATATTACCGATAGGTGCACTTGTCTTTTTGCTGTTCTGTGTGACGAAGTGGGGCTGGGGATTTGAAAAATATCGGGAAGAGGTCAATACGGGAGCCGGGGTGAAGATCCCGGAATGCTTCAAGTATTATTCCCGTTTCGTATTGCCGGTTTTGATCCTGATCATTTTGATCCAGGGATTGCTGTAAGAAACAGAACTGCGTCAGGCGCAGAGCCAAGGAAAGGATATAGGTATGAAAAAGAAAGACGGTTCTTCTGCAAGTGGTATGGATCAGATCAAAAAGAAGAGTAAAGGGAAAAAGATGGTCAAGTGGATCATCCTGGCGGTGGTGTTGCTGGTGATCGCATTCGGGGTATATTCCTGCCAGAATGCGGCGAAGAAAGCAATGGATGTCCTGCAGAACATGCAGGCAAAGGCGGTCGTTACGACTCGCCCGCTGATCAAGAGTGTTGCGGCAACCGGAAAGATCGTAAGTCTTTCCCGGAAGAGTGTTGCGACGGAACTGACTTCCGACGTGGATGTGACAGATGTATTCGTGGAAGTCGGCGATTTCGTGGAGGCCGGTGACAAATTGGTCGCTTTTGATACGACGGATATAGAGGAAGCGCTTGCCGATGCGCAAAGCGCCTTAAAGCGTACCCAGTCGACAAACGGGATCAGTATTTCCGACAGCAGAAGACGTCTTACGGATTCGGAACGGGACAAGGATTATTATCTGACGAATGAGGCGCAGAGTCTGGCGGATGCGCAGAAAAATTATAAGGATACCGTCGAGAAATATGATGATCTGGATGATGATGTGGATGATGCCGAGGATGATCGCGATGATGCGAAAAAGGCATATGATCAGCTGGTGGCACAGCTTGCGGCTGCACAGAAGGAATTGGAGGCCGCACAGACTGTTTCTGGAAACGATGCAGGGATAGTTGCAAAAGCAGCGGCTGCGTATAACGATCTGAAGACGAAAACGGATGCGGCCAGGAAAGTGTATGAGGATAAGGAACAGGCATATAAATCGCTGAAGGCGGAGCTTCAGACGATGCGGGATCAGGAAGAAGTGAAGAAGTCGAAGGACGCCTTGGATGAGGAGCAGCGCAAGTACGATAAGCTTGTTGCGGATCAGGATAGTGCGATTTCTTCGGCGAAGAGCGGGCTTTCCCAGGCACAGCTCGGAACGGATACCACTTCCCAGCAGCGCACGATAGAAGCGTATGAGAAGCAGCTTAGAAGCGGTATCGTCACAGCACCGGTCTCCGGCATGGTGACAAGTGTCAATGTGGAGAAAGGGGAGAAATATAATCCGGCTTCCGGAGCGATCGCGATGATCCAGGATGTCTCTGCGTTTGAGATCGAGGCGGAGATCGGTCAGTATGATATCAGCGATATCACGGTGGGACAGAAGGTTTTGATCAAGACAGACGCGACCGGCGATGAGGAGCTGGAGGGAACGGTGATCAAGGTTTCGCCTGTGGCAACTACGAAGGCGGCGGGAACGAATTCCGATGTCACTTATACGGTGCGTATTGAGATCAATACACCGAACGACAGACTGCGTCTGGATATGACAGCCAGCTTGAGTATTATCGTCACGGAGCATGAGAATGCGCTTACCGTTCCCTATAATGCGATCCAGCGGGATGAGGACGGAAATCACTTTGTGGAGATTCCCACTGCTGACGGTATAAATACCGAGAAAAAATATGTGCAGGTAGTTATGGAGAGCAACTATTATACAGAGATCGCTCCCGGAGATCTGGAGGAAGGCACGGAGGTCATTCTGAACAATAGTTCCGAAGAACTGGTGGATTTCTTTGAGGGAGGATTTTTCTAATGGATTCAATTCTTCGACTGCAGGATATCCGTAAGGCGTTTTATATCGGAAAACCGAATGAGCTGGAAATCCTGCACGGGATCAGCCTGGAAGTGAAGGACGGGCAGTTTGTGTCTGTGGTCGGGGCTTCCGGCTCCGGTAAGACGACCCTGATGAACATGATCGGGCTCCTGGACCGGCCTACCAGCGGAAAATATTATATTGAAGATATCGATGTGGAAGATGCGACTGATGATGAGCTGTCTTATATCCGAAACCAGAAGATCGGGTTTGTGTTTCAAACCTATAATCTGGTCGCTAAGACCAATGCGTTGAAAAACGTGGAGCTTCCCATGCTGTATGCCGGGACACCTGCCAGGGAGCGCAGGGAGAAAGCAGAGTATCTGCTGGAACTTGTGGGGATGGCGGACCGGATGAAGCATATGCCGGAGGAGTTGTCCGGCGGACAAAAGCAGCGTGTGGCGATCGCCAGAAGTCTGGCAAATGATCCGACGATCGTTTTGGCGGATGAACCGACAGGTGCGCTGGATTCCAAGACGGGACGTGTGGTAATGGATCTGTTTCACAAACTGAATCAGGAACAGGGCAAGACGATCATTTTGATCACACATTCCAAGGAACTTGCGGAGGAAACGGAACGGATCGTTACGATCAGCGATGGCCTGATCACCGGAGAGCACACCGGAGGTAAATATGTTATTTCTTGAGAATATCAGAATGGCTGTGACCAGCCTGAAAGCAAATAAATCCAGAGCTTTTTTGACCATGCTCGGCATCATTATCGGTATCGCTTCCGTCATTGCGATCATGACAGTGGGTAATTCCCTGACAGCATCGTTGTCGGATTCCATGCAGTCCCTGGGAGCCAACAATGTGCAGGTGTATATCACGCGGAAAAAGCCGGAAAAGGATGAGAGAGAAAACGGCATTGTATTCGGTACCGTGACGGAGGAGCATAAGATACAGGATTCGGATCTGATCACCAATGATATGATCCTGGCTTTTACGCGGGATTTTTCTGACACGATCGAGGCTGTTTCCGCTACGACGGATGTGGAGGAGACAACTGTCAAGAACGGGACAGAGACGGCAAATGTAAATGTTACGGGGGCGAGTTACGGATATTTTCTGGCCTACGGGACGAAGCTGAAGGCAGGAAGTCTGTTTTCTGCTTCTGATTTTGTGAACGGAACTTATGTCTGTCTGGTGTCGGATCTGCTTGTGGATGAACTTTATGACGGTGACTACGAGGGAACGGTGGGAAAGCAGTTTTCCGCCGAACTGGAGGGGCAGACGATACTTTTCACCGTGGTCGGCGTCTACGACCACAGGCAGGAGGAAGATGACAGTTATGCCATGGGACTTGGAAAAACGGTCACGCATCTCTATATTCCGCTGATGACCGCAAAGGATTTCTATCACAGCAAGTATTATTCCTATTTTGAAGTGGTGGGAAAAGCCGGCGTGGATCCGGATGAGCTGGCGGTGAAAGTGAGAAGCTATTTTCAGGGATATTATCGCAGCAATCCCTATTTTACGGTGGAATGCTACAGCAGTGCATCCATGGTGGAAAGTCTGATGGAGATGATGGACACGGTAACAATGGCGATTTCCATCATAGCAGGGATCGCGTTGCTGGTGGGAGGTATCGGTGTCATGAACATCATGCTGGTATCCATCACAGAGCGAACCAGAGAGATCGGTACGAGAAAAGCGCTGGGAGCGACGAACGGATCGATCCGCATCCAGTTTATCACGGAGTCGATGATCATCTGTCTGATCGGCGGCGCTATCGGTGTGGCGTTGGGAATAGCGATGGGAGCAGCG
>CADBNO010000149.1 GCA_902796105.1 uncultured Lachnospiraceae bacterium
AGATATCACACTGCAAAGAATTACCGCCCAGATCCATCTCTTGCACTTATCACCCATTTTCACTCCGCTCCTAACCTATCTATATCTGTTCCATCTATAACAGGGTTCCGACGACCAGACATCTGATCCGGATCAGTCGGTTCCTTCTTGCCAATTTATTTTCACATAGTATAATATACCTTATGAGAAGCCGCCCTTGCTTCTCATAAAAGGCGCATTTTTTGCGCCGCGATTCGATTATAGGAAGCCGCCCTTGCTTCCTATAATATACCTTATGAGAAGCCGCCCTTGCTTCCTATAATATACCTTATTGAAAGCCGCAATGCAAGCAGCTTGCAGGACGGAGGCAGATATGTCAGTCTTTTTTATCGCAGATACGCATTTTGATGATGACAATATCAGAAGATATGAGAACAGACCTTTTGAAAACACAACACAGATGAATGAGGCAATGATCCGGAACTGGAACCGGATCGTCGCCCCTTCCGACATAGTATATTTTCTCGGCGATGTCGGCGCAGACAGCTATGTCGCCCGACTGAACGGGATCAAATATCTGGTCAAGGGCAATCACGACACCGCCTCCAATGACCATTACAGAGAGATCGGTTTTGCGGAAGTGTATGATCTGCCTGTCATTTACGACAGCTACTGGATCCTGTCCCACGAGCCCCTGTATATCAACCGCAACATGCCCTATGCCAATATTTTCGGTCATGTTCACGCCAACCCCGCCTACCGGGACATCAGCTCCCGCAGCTATTGTGTCAGCGTGGAACGGATCTCTTATACCCCGGTTCCCCTTGAGCGCATTCGGACCGCCATCCTTGAGGCTCAGGAGCGGGAAGATACCCGCAGTTTCCAGTAATTACCGGTATTATCCCGGTATCTCCTGTGTTACAATCATTTTGTAACAATTCTGTAATATTTGTGATCTGTTGATGCACCTTGTTATCTGCTGATACACTTCATAGATCTTACAAAAGAACAGACAGGAGGTATACGATATGAAGAAATCTATTTTGTTACTTACAGCCGCGGCAGCCGGGCTTTCTCTTGCCCAGGCACCGTTGCCGGCACAGGCCGCACCGTGTTTCTCGGTGATTCAGATCCGGCCGGAATCCCTTTATCAATCCGATCACACTTCTGACCGGGAATCAGATTGCAACCCGGATTGCGGTTCTGACCGGGAATCAAAGTGCAACCCGGACTACGGTTCTGACCGCGCTTCTGACTGCGCCGGTGCCGGTGAAAATGCCTGCGCTTCTGCTCCCCGGATTGATGTCAATGACATCAACAGTCTGTTGGAGCAGCTTGGATTTTCCGGACAATACAGTTTCAATACGGATTGCGGGGACGCGCTGAATAACCTGGACAGCTGTCAGCCCCAGATCCGGATTTGGAGCAACTGTGCACCGCAGCTCTCCATCTGCACCCCCATGGCGCCTGCCGCACCGGAGCAGGATGCGGATGTCGGCGAGGTTCCTTCTCCCGGAAATTGTCCTGAAGAAAATGATCCTCAGGGAAATAATTCCCATGAAGATGATTCTCTTGGAAATGATTCCCTTCAAGACTTCCCCTGGGAAGAGCCCTCTGCTGAAACGCCCTCCCCGGACGACTTCTCTGATGAGACACCCGCACATGAGGCGCCGGTAAGCGAAACACCTTCCGAACCAGAGCCCTCCGAACCGGAGCCCTCAGCCGAAACGGCAGCTCCGGTAGTAGTGACACCCGTTCCGGAAAGCCCGACACCTGCAACGCCTTCTCAGGATACCCAGACGCCTGTCGAAAAGCCGTCCAGACCCGACACACAGACCGTTGAGAAACCGGAAACCGCAGGCTATCACGCTTATGTGCTCCGCATTGTGGAGTTGGTAAACAAAGCCCGTGCAGATGCAGGTCTGCGGCCCGTCACTCTCCGTCAGGATCTGACCACCGTGGCACAGCTACGTGCCAAAGAGACTGTGTCTCTCTTCTCCCATACCCGTCCCAACGGCACCAGCTGTTTTACCGCTTTGGGTGAATATGGTGTGAGCTACCGCGGCGCAGGAGAAAATATCGCCTATGGTCAGCGAAGCCCTGAGGAAGTCATGGATGGTTGGATGAACAGCTCAGGCCACAGAGCCAACATTCTCAACGCAAACTTTACTTCCATCGGCGTCGGCTATTACCAGGCCGCAAACGGCGTGAAGTACTGGTCCCAAATGTTTACGTACTGATCACGGTGCTTGGATCCCTACACGCGGATCCCGGCATTCTGATCCCTACATACGGTTTGCGGCACGTTGATCACGCACGCTGATCACGGCATGCGGATTGCGGCGATCGCATTGCACGTGCTGCCCCTAAAGGGGCTGTGAAAAATGGAATTTATCCCCCCAGGCTTCACAGCCCCTTTCCTTTTGCCCATGACACTCATCAGGGTTCTGCTCTCTCTTCGCCTTATCCATCTCCTGATCGTTATATGCGTCGATGATCAGGTGGATGGTGCGGTCTACACTCCCCGGCATCAGTACGCTGCCGCCGGTGGTAAGAAATACAAAATTAGTATACCTTTCTGTGGTAAGGAAACAGCCTGCTATCGCCATCCTCCTTGTCATAGAGCAGGGATCTGTTTTATTGGGTCGTTTTGACCGGACTGCGCTTAATGATTAACGTTTTCATAGGCTTTCCCTATAGCCATATATCCTAAAATTACATGTTGCACATTTTCTCATAAAATTCTGGGATCATGGATGTAGCAAGAACCAATGATACAGTCATCATATCAATAATTGCATGTCCCACCATGATTGGAATGGGGTTGCGCTTTTTCTGATAATACCAACATAGAATAATTGTCAATGGAAGGAATGACAAAAACCGGTAAAGGATGTATTTCCCATCAAATAATGTCGGTATAAAACAATGCTGCAGCGCATAGAAAAATGCAGGTGTGATAATACCTGTCCATTTATTCTCAATCACATTAACCCCACATCCGAGATATAAGCCGTCTTCAGCGAGCGCAGTAGATACAGGAAGCAGGAAAAAGTTTACTATGGCAGGTATTCTTGTGACAGGCGCTATCATCATTGGAGGTGCATATGGAATAACTCCATAGCATATAAAACCGGCCAGATACATACATCCGGTACCAGCCACAAGTATAATGATCGATATGCTCACAATCTGCTTGACACTCGAAGCCCCCTTTTTGCAATTGATCAAATCCCAATATGTAATACCATTCTTTTCTGATATCCTCACAAGCAGGATTATTGTTAATGCGTTTACTATAGTGGCTATGATAGTCCACCAATTACTGATTTCGCTCAGTTCTTTACCTGTAATTTCGGATCCAAGCACAAAAACTAATACGAATATCACTGAACGAATGGGAAGCAGATATGGCAATTTATCCCGACTCATTTTTCACTTACTCCTTTTATCATTGTCATAAAGCTGTCTCTCATTTATACCGTCCATAAGCATCATTACAGTATCCTTAATAAACTTATCTCTTTGCTGTTTAATGCTTAAACTGTAACCTGTTATCAACTCAGAATTATCTCCGGCAAGGAAAGAGGTCTGCCTTGCATATCTTATTCTTCAGAGTATCTGTATCTTTTCAGCCTGTTCCCAAATATAAGGCACATCCCCGTTCCGATCAGACCGAGAATAAACAGCATCAAAGCAGCTCCCGATCCTTTCCCGCTTCCGAACAGGAAACATAGCGTTTCACCACTACTGAGCATGAACGGTTCGCACACCTTATCCACCATAACCCCACCAAATGTGAGTCCTATCGGAATCGTGAAGAACTGAAGCGTATTTCGGCAGGCATATACTCTTCCCAGTAGTCTTGCCGGAATGGTATTCTTCATAATCACATTCTGGTTTGTGCTCATCACCGGAACAAACACCCATCCCAGAAACTGTCCGATACACCATAGAACAGGACTTTTGGAAAATGCAAGCAGGAAGTTTTCTGTTCCGAGCGAAAAAAGCATCGTAAGGTATATTATCCTGACACGATCCTTTGGTTTACGCATTAGCGTTGCAAATATGCTTCCTGCGACCATTGCGATTCCGGAGAAGGATGTCACTATACCAAGCACATAGTTTCCGCCTCTCTGATTCGGAATGATATAAGCCGGAAGAACCGCGTCAAAAGCAGATGCCACGAAATTAACACTGGCCATGAACAGGATCACATACAGAATCATTGGATTCTCTTTTAGATATAGAACCCCTTCCTTTGCCAGCTGAAGTACACTCTCCGTCTCATTTTCCTCAGCCGTTACCTCAGGTATTTTAACAAAAAATGTAAGTGTGCCAAATGCTATCGCAAAAGTAAATAGATCAAACACTATCACCGCATCAAGCCCTGCTACGCCATATATCGCTGCTGCAATGACGGGATTTCCAATCGTCACAAGCGACCTTGACAAAGCTTGAAGGCCGCTTGTCTTCTGATAATAATCCTTATGGGTAACCATAGTATAGGCAACTTCCGATGCCGGCTGCTGAACCGTGTTCATGAGGCCTGATATCGCATTGATAAGGTACAGATACCATACATCCAACATATCTGACCTATACAGAACAAATACGGCTACTGTGCTAAGCGCCGCCAGCAGGTCACATACCAGCATGGTTCTCTTTTTATCAAACTTATCTGATATCGCACCAGCAAATATGCTCATAGCAATGTATGGTACATAAGTGCATATTCTAAGTGCCGCCGTGTTGAGTGCCGATCCGGTCTTTTCATAGAGCCACAGCGTAAGAGCAAAAGCCGTAATGGCGCTCCCAAGCTGCGACAAGCTCTGCGTACTCCAAAGTAAATAGAAAACTCTTAATCTATTTTTGTTATTCATCTCTTTGCTCCTTTTTTAGTTATTTCACATAAAGAGCAAAGCTTGAGGATTCATTCATCCTCCATGCAGTCTCCTCAAGCTCTGCATGGAGCTAATACTTCGCAGCGTTTCATTTTTGTTTCTCCCTCGCATCCACTATGATCTTTCCATCAGCAATTTAAGCCCGCTTATTCATCAATGGTCAAAGTATCCCTTTTCAGCTTCTTTGAAAAATTCTGCCTGGTCTGACCAATGCGTCTGGCAAGTTCCGAGACACTGATATTCTGTTCTTCACAAAGCCTTCTCACAGGATCAGAAGTTGTCAATGCAGGTCTCCCTTCAAAAAATTTCTGATGTATACCATATGGTTGCAACCTGTAACAAAGAATAAGCCCGCAGCTATCCGTTTTCCCGGGCAGCCACGGGCAAAACACAGCTCACAGAAGGGATGCTCCGCAGCATACCTGTCACGGATCCGCTTCCATGCTCTGCCATATCATTTCTTTGTAGCCTTACGCCGTCCTGATCAAGATAGAAGTTTGCGTTTTCTACAACTGCATGCTTGATATTTAACAGTTTTTGCATAATGTATTGGTAAAATGATAACCTCTATCTCTTGATGTCATAGTTCATATTCATCAGGTTCTTGATGGCCTTCTCGTCGTCTGTGATGTTTGCGTCACCGTGGATCGTATG
>CADBNO010000150.1 GCA_902796105.1 uncultured Lachnospiraceae bacterium
AAAACTATTTTGCCCCAAATATTGACAGTTTCGCGCAAAAACTATATGATGTAAGATGATATTTTGAAAGAAGAGCAGTGACAGGAAGGAAAGAATTATGGCATTAAGTAAGAAACCCACAACGGGTATGAAAGATATTCTGCCGAGAGAAATGCAGATCCGTGATTATGTCATGAGTGTGATCAAGGATACCTACGGCAAGTTTGGGTTCACGCAGATTGAGACACCCTGTGTGGAAAATATTGCGAATCTGACGAACAAACAGGGCGGCGACAACGAGAAGCTGATCTTTAAGATCTTGAAGCGCGGTGAGAAGCTGGATGTGGAGAATGCGAAGACGGAGGAGGAAGTGGTGGACTACGGTCTGCGCTATGATCTGACGGTTCCTCTGGTGCGTTTTTATTCCAACAATGCGGCAAATCTGCCGGCTCCGTTCAAGGCCTTGCAGATGGGTAATGTGTGGAGAGCGGACAGACCGCAGAGAGGTCGTTATCGTCAGTTTATGCAGTGCGATATCGATATTCTGGGAGAGCCTTCCAATCTGGCAGAGATTGAGCTGATCCTGGCGACCACCACCACGATCACAAAGCTGGGGTTCAGAGATTTCCAGATCCGTATCAACGACAGACAGATCCTGAAGGCTATGGCTGCCTATGCAGGATTTTCGGAGGAAGATTACGACAGTGTATTTATCACGCTGGACAAGATGGACAAGATCGGATCTGAGGGCGTGAAAGCGGAGCTGTTGGAAAACGGTTTTGCGGAAAATGTCTGTGACAGGTATCTGGAGCTTTTTGCTGCCGTGGAGAAAGCTGAGGACGGCGTGACATGTCTGTGTGACACACTCGAAGGGTTTCTCGACAGTGAAGTGATGGATTCTTTCCGCGAGATCATCAGGAGTGTGCAGGCTTCCAAGGCGGACAGTTTTGAGCTGGTATTTGATCCTACACTGGTGCGCGGTATGAGCTATTATACGGGTACGATCTTTGAGATCGCGATGCCCCAGTTCGGCGGCAGCTGCGGTGGTGGTGGCAGATATGACAGGATGGTAGGGAAGTTTACGGGCAAGGATGTACCGGCCTGTGGATTTTCCATCGGGTTTGAGCGTATCGTTATGCTCTTGCTGGAGAGTGATTTTCAGGTGCCCACGCAGCCGGAGAAAATTGCCTATCTTGTGGAGAAGGGAGTGTCCGGGGAGGCGCTTTCCAGGGTGATCGCGCAGGCACAGGCTGCCAGAGAGGATGGCATGCAGGTACTTTTAGTGCGTATGAACAAGAATAAGAAGTTCCAGAAGGAACAATTGGAGGCGGAAGGCTACAAAGATTTTGTAGAGTTTTACAAGGATCCGCTGAAGAATTGATAAATTAAGGCTGAACAGACTTCGCCCGATGACAGAGCGGAACAGAGAAAGCAAGCAGAGAGCAAGGAGCAATATAATCAATACAATTTCAGAATCGAGGGTAAAAGAAATGGCTGAATCAATGAAGGGATTAAAGCGTACCTGTCGCTGCGGAGAGCTCTCCACGGCTAATATCGGTGAGACGGTCACTGTCATGGGATGGGTACAGAAGCAGAGAAATAAAGGGGGTATCATCTTTGTGGATCTGCGTGATCGTGCGGGTATTCTGCAGGTGATCTTTGAGGAGAGCGAGTGCGGCCCGGAGAATTTTGCGAAGGCAGAGAAACTGCGCAGCGAGTTTGTTGTTGCTGTGGTCGGCAAGGTGACAAAGCGTGAGGGCGCTGTCAATGAAAATCTGGCAACCGGTGACATTGAAGTAAGGGCTGAACAGGTTCGTGTTCTGTCTGAGGCGGATACGCCGCCTTTTCCCATTGAGGCTGATTCCAAGACGAAAGAGGAGCTTCGTCTGAAGTACCGTTATCTGGATCTGCGCCGTCCGGATCTGCAGCGGAATCTGATCCTGCGCAGCAAGATCGCGACCACGATCCGGGCTTTCTTAAGCGAAGAAGGATTTCTGGAGATTGAGACACCTATTTTGAATAAATCCACGCCTGAGGGGGCGAGAGACTATCTGGTGCCCAGCCGTGTGCATCCGGGGACATTTTATGCATTGCCGCAGTCTCCGCAGATTTTCAAGCAGCTGTTAATGTGCTCCGGATATGACAGATATTTCCAGATCGCAAAGTGCTTCCGCGATGAGGATTTAAGAGCAGACAGACAGCCTGAGTTCACGCAGGTGGACCTGGAGATGTCTTTTGTGGATGTGGATGATGTGATCGATGCCACAGAGCGTATGGTGGCAACGGTTTGCAAGGAAGCCATCGGTCTGGATGTAGCGCTTCCCATCAAGCGCATGACCTGGCAGGAGGCGATGGATCGTTTCGGCTCGGACAAGCCGGATACCCGTTTTGGTATGGAGCTTACTGATGTATCTGCTGTGGTAAAGGACTGTGGTTTCGGTGTGTTTACCGGGGCGCTGGAGAACGGCGGCAGTGTGCGCGGCATCAACGTGAAGGGGCAGGCGGAAATGCCCAGAAAGAAGATTGACGCACTGGTGGAGTTCGCGAAGGGTTACGGTGCAAAGGGACTGGCTTATCTCTCGGTGCAGCCTGACGGCAGCTATAAGTCCTCTTTTGCGAAGTTTATGACGGAAGAGCAGCTGAAGGCATTGGTGGCAGCTATGGAGGGTGAGCCGGGTGACCTGCTGTTATTTGCGGCGGACAGACTGAAGATTGTCTATGCAGTGCTGGGTGCCCTCAGAATAGAGGTTGCACGTCAGTTGGATCTGATCGACAATGACAAATTTAATTTCCTCTGGGTAACAGAGTTCCCGCAGTTTGAGTGGAGCGATGAAGAGGAGCGGTATGTGGCAATGCATCATCCGTTCACGATGCCCATGGAGGAGGATCTGCCTTTGTTGGATACCGATCTGGGCAAAGTGCGTGCTAAGGCTTATGATATTGTGCTGAACGGTGTGGAGTTGGGCGGCGGAAGTGTGAGGATCTTCCAGAGCGATGTGCAGGAGAGAATGTTCGAGGCGTTGGGCTTTACCAAGGAGAAGGCGCATGAACAGTTCGGTTTCCTGATGGATGCCTTCAAGTACGGTGTGCCGCCTCATGCAGGACTGGCTATCGGACTGGATCGTTTCGTGATGCTGTTGGTGAAGGCGGAGAGTATCCGTGAGGTAATTGCATTCCCGAAGGTGAAGGATGCATCCTGTCTGATGTCCGAGGCACCCAATGTGGTGGACCCGAAACAGTTGGAGGAGCTTTGTCTGGCAATCACAGCGCAGGCACAGGAGAAAGCGGAATCGGAAGGACAACAGGCATAA
>CADBNO010000151.1 GCA_902796105.1 uncultured Lachnospiraceae bacterium
CACCTCCATGACATTGCTCATGAACTGTTCTCTGGTCATATCGCTTAACAGCGCGGTACCTTCCGGCATGGATTCCATCAGTTTCATGGCGTCCTTCATCGTCCATGCAGTATCGCTTCCAACCAGACTCTTCTTCGCGATAAATGTACGCAGACTAAAGGAAGGCGTCACCTCATAAAGCTTTCCGTTAATGCGGCAGGCGTCAAAAAGGTTATCCAGAAACTCTGTTTTGGACAGTTCCTCATCCTTCTTGATCAACTCGCCGATATCCGCCAGCAGCCCTTTATTTACATACTGCTCCAGTGACATGTTATAGGAATCCACCACCAGAATATCCGGCATATTTCCCGCAATGATGTCATTATTCAGCTGCGTATAGCAGAGGGAATAATCATCATACGTATTGTACTGGCTGTAATCCTTCATGACAATACGATACTCCTGATTGGCCTTGTTAAAGTCAACCACACGTTTCTGCAGATCGCCGTACAGGTAGCTTCCACCGATCACCAGCACCTTTTTATCCGGTATGTCCTTAGGATCAACTTTGGTAAACAGACCGCCGTAGATCGACCGGCTGTAGTCAAAGCTGTCATACTCAGAGAAAATCGCGACAAAACTGGAGTCTTCCAGTGCCAGCACGGCGTCAAACCCGGTCACATAGAGATCGGAGTTGACATAACTCATGATCTCCTCCTCATGCTCCGCACCCATATGATACTTAAACACTCCTTCGAATGTGGAGTATAGTACATCGCCGGCTGCATCCGTCACCATATTGGCCGAAAGATAGGACGCCACAGATGTAGGAAGCTTCACTTCCTGTCCCACCTGATCCGCCGCAAAATCATAGGTGTTCATATACATATTCTGCCAGCTGTTATCGTAGTAAGTAAGCAGAAACTTTCCGTCCGGCATTGAAGCGATCCCGCAGTAATTGGTCAGGATATCCTTTAGCGCACCGACAGGTGCCATGGGCTCTGCCACACCCTCTGCGCTGACTTTGATGATACCGCTGTCATCACCGCTCATCAGGACACAGACCGAACCGTCCTGCTGCACCGCAAATCCGTTGGTATAATACCAGCCGGTACTGCCGTCTCCCGCCGCATCCAGCTTGGCCTCCCACAGCATTTTGCCACTCAGATCCCAGCAACAGATTGCCTCTGTGTGCTCATTCACAACCTTTTCCGGATCGGAATAATCCGAGTAGTCATGAGTCTTGTTGGCATAAATCCTGCCATCCTCCCGGATATCAAAATTGGAATATGTCGTATTCTCATAGCCGTTGCCGTTTTCCGCCGCTTCGGTTTTGTCTTCGGGCGTATCCAGCATCTGCATCGAAACGTTACCGCTCTCCGGATCCATCTCGGCAAGGATATAGGTAAACAGCCCTGTGCCGTCGCTCTTGTATCCGCTCCCCTGCAGAATACCGTACACCTTGTCTCCTACTTTATCCAGACACAGTGCACTGATATCCGCGGTGGATTCCTGCAGCTGGCTGAAATCAAATTCATTCATCCTGTACACATACTGCTTGGCAATGCTGTCCGTGGAAGACGTCTTCACCGCGCCTGGACTACTGTTAGCGGCGGGATCATTCCCTTTTCCTTTGTTTCCGCAGGCTGCCAGTCCCACAACCATACTCAACGCCAGTATCACACACAAAACCTTCTTACTTGTTTTCATCTTTTTCTTCTCCTTGCCTGTTTTTGTGCATACCTTCTCTCAGAATAGCGTTCCAGCTTATCCTTTATCTTAACCCATACATCATGCATTGTCCACCCCTTGCCTCTCCAGAAGATGACAAAGAGAGCAACAGCCAGAACAACAGGGTAGATCCAAAGTAAAAAGATCAACAGGGTCATCACTCCTGTCAGATCTTCATAGCCTCGCGCCAGATTTTCCCAGTACGGATAGATGATCGCTCTTCCGTTCATGGAGCGCGTTCCGAACTTGAGGAGCAGCCGGAGTCTGTTCAGCAGGGAAAACCGGGAGGAATTTTCGATCACTTCCGTCTCCCTCTCATCTTTACCAAGCTTTTCCTTCACATAATTATAACCGAAATTCCTGACAGGGTTGGCTATGATGATCTCATACTGGTCGATTCCGTGAACCGTTCCGTATTGCTCCAGCGTGGAATACGAAACATAAACTCTCGTGCTGTCCAGACCGGCAGCTTCCACCAGGCGACCTTTGGGACGTTCCACCACGCCTTGTACGATATAGGGAATGTCGGAAATATAAACCGTCATGCCGGCCACATTATTGGAACCGAACAACTGCCATGCCGCATCCTGATCGATCACACAATAATCCTGGTTGATATCATTTCCGGAAAAATAATTGCCATACAGAAGCTTCTGCGGATGGAACAAAAAGAAATCCCCTCCGATCCCCACTGCATCCGCTTCGATGGAAACCTTATCACTGCTTAAGCTGATCTTGCCGTCTGCGCTGTAGGCATCTGCCCAAAGCCTCGCACCGGGATGTTCTGCCGGAACTTCTATGGAATTCTCAGTCAGATAACTGTCCAGCGTATGTTCGAATTCCTCCAGGCTCTCCTCCGTCATTCCTGCGTTCTGGGAAAAGAAACAGGAGACATGAGCGCTGCCGCCGTCTTTGCTCCACCGTGCTGCCATCTGCTGCTCTGTCAGGCTGTTGATCATATGGTGCATGACAGCAGACAGAACGATCGCCAACACCATACAGATCACAGCCGGCACAACCAGCCAGATTAATTTTTTACGGTCTAAACCTCTTTTTTTCACAATGCCATCCCTTCCCGCATCCATCAGTTATTGTTTGCCAGGCGCACCTGCTTGCCGGGCTCCACAGGCGCTGTCGATGTTGTGATCACATATTCATAGCCGTAAAGCGGCGCATTGATAGCCGAACGGGTATCGTCACTCGCCAGCACCTCCACGTCCACTCTCGTCGCAATGTAACGGTTGCTGAGCGGCGTGCTCTTGGTCGTCACTGTAAGGATGAACTTTCCGTTGTTATCCTCTCTGATCGCCGAATTCGGCACGGTCAGGTCATAGTTTGCACTCTTTTGTCCGATGGAAAGACTCAGACTCTGCCCTGCCGTGACCCCGCCGGAAATATCAAATTTAAGCAGCTTGTTCTGGCTGGGTTTCTGGGGATCCGGCTTGATCGAGGAAAGCACCACATCCACATCATCATACCGCCAGGAGTTTGCCAGTTCCGCTCTGTCACCCACGGAAAGTCGCTTTGCCTGCTCATTGGTCACCGAAATGGACATGGTATAGCCCTTGCCTTCAGGCTGGATCGTAAACAGAATATTATCAGAAGGCGTTTCCTGACCGGATTTCACATTTACACTGATGATATCACCGGAAATCGGCGCCGTGACTTCATTGCTGACATCCTCCGCCTTCAGTTTCGCCACATTCTCCTGCAGTCCGGAAAGCGTCTCTCCCCAGTTCAGTTCATTTACGATATTGGAGATCAGCTTTGTCTTTTCTGTCTTGGCTTCGTCGAGCCTCTTCTGGCGGTTCGTCACCTCTTTGGTCCAGTCATTTACCTTGTCGCTGACGTTGTCTTTCTGGTCATCCAGCTCCTCGTCATAATTCTTCTGTGCCTTGTCCAAAGCAGCCTTTAACTCAGACAGCTTCGCCTTGTTGGCTTCATAACCGATCTCAACCTTTCTGTTGTTGATGTTATCCCGCAGGGTGTTGATCGAAGTGCGGACTACTTCCATACTTTCCGCATCCCCTCCGGAAACCGTTGCGCCGGAAGCCAATACCATGTCTTTTACTTTACCGTCAGTCGTAAAAATGATCGTGCCGTTGTAGGTCTCCTCCCAGCTCTGTGTCAGGTTTGTGATGTTGGCCTCCCACTGGGAGATCTGGGAATCATTGACTACGGCCTGCGCCGCATCGTAGGCAGCCTGTGCCGCATCCAGTTTCTTCTTTTCGTCGTCCGCCGTCACCGTAACGCTCTGTTGCTTGGTCCATGCGGCAAGTGTATCCTGCGCCTCCTCCAGCTCCTGCTCCAGGCGCTTGATCTCATCCTCCTTGGCAAGGATACGTGCCTGATAACTGCTCATGGAAGACGTGTTACCGGTTCTGGCATGCGCCAGCACATCATTCGTAGCATCCCCCTGAAGGATCTGGATCTCATAATTCAGGATCTGCTTATCCAGTGCATCCTGTGCCTCTTTGAGTGCTTTGCTCTCTCCGGCAACCAGATGGCACAGCACATCACCCTTCTCCACCTTGTCTCCGACCTTCACCTCGATCGATTCCACTTCATAAGTCCCGCTCACGTTGGAGGAAGACGTTGTCTTGAGTTTCACGCTGTATGGGTCTCCACTCTCCACCACACCCGATCCACGCACCTTGGCCGTAATATTGCCGGATTCCACATACTGCGTAGCTACCTCCGGCAGAGAATAGTTCATGATCGTATTGGAAAAAAATGTCAGTACCAAAAGTATGCTCAGAAATATGATCGCTACCGTTTTGACCCATTCTTTTCTGTTCTTTTCTTTTTCGTTCATCGCCCTTACTCCCTTTATTTATCCTTTCACGCCACCCTGATTCGCGATCGCGTCAACCAGCGATTCCTCGCCATATAAAAACACCAGCAGACTGGGAACCATATAGATCGTCGCCACAGCGAACGCAAGTCCCACTTCCGCCGCATTGATCTTACTGAGGAACACAGAGAGGGGATGTGTGTCCGCATCTGACAGCAGGATCAACGGCTGTTCCACCATATTCCAATAGTCGATAAAGATCAGGATCGCAGCCGAGGACAGCGATCCCTTGCACAGCGGCAGGCAGATCTTCCGAAAGATCATCCACTCCCCCGCCCCGTCAATCTGCGCTGCTTCAATGATCGAATAAGGGATGCGCTTCATGAACTTGGTCAGCAGATACACTGCAAACGGGGAAAAAATACCCGGCAGCCAGATCGCCCAATAACTGTCCAAAAGCTTTAGCCAGCTGGAAACCAGGTAGTTGGGAACCAGTGTAACCTGATAGGGCATCAGCATCAGGATCACATAAGAGAAAAAGATGATACTTCGCAGCTTCCCCGTATATCTGGCAAATCCGTAAGCAGCCAGGGACGCCACCGCCAGCTGAAATATCACGATCGGTCCCACCAGGATCACAGAGTTCCAAAACTTCAGCAGATAATCCGGACTTTTCAGAAGCACCGTGATATACTGGGAAAAAGATACCATGTCCGGAATAAACTTCAGGTTGACCTTATCGGCAATATATACCTTACCGCCATTCTGGTTCACCGCAAACACCGATCCGTAGTTGGACGAGATTTCTGCCGATGACATAAATGAATTGGTGATGGTCAATACGATCGGCATCAGGAACAGCACTGCAAATAGCGCCGCGATCGCCGTTGCGATCGACAGATGTATATGTTCCCGAAGCTTACGCAGTTTTTTCTGTATTCTTAATCTTTTCTCCTCCGCACCGCTCTCGGCACGCTCCTTCTGCGTCACTACCCCTCCACATCCTTTCCGAAGTAATCCTCCACAAGGAACAAAAATCCGATAATGACGATCATCACTAACGACATCAAAATAGCAGCCGCCGACAGCGCCTGATAGTCCAGATTTCGGAATTTGTTATTCATATAATGCTGAAGCATATAAATCGCATCATGAGGATAATCCGCAGTCAACAGATAAATCTCCCGGAATATTTTGAAAGAGTTGATCAGGGACATGATCGTGACAAACAGGATCGTCGACGATAGATATCGCAGTTTTATATGCAGAAACACCTGCCAGGACGAAGCATTCTCCAATCTGGCCACCTCCAGCAGATCCCTGGGCACGCTGGCCAGAGCCGCCATAAACAGGATCATGTTGTAACCCAGATTCTTCCAAAGGAACAGCAGCACGACAACCTCGGTGGAATGGGTAGACTTAAACCAGTCAATCCTCTCCATGCCGAAATGCATGATGATATCATTGACCATACCGTTATTGTGAAAAAGCACCTGCCAGATCAAAACGATAGACGCCACCGGAACCATCATGGGACTCAAAAAAAATGTCCGGAACTGACTGCGGAACGGCAGTTTCATGTCCAGCACGATCGCAAGCATCAGGGATAGCACGACAGAAAGCGGTACCGCAATCGCCGAAAATCTCGCCGTATTACTTACCGCTGTCCGAAACGCTGCATTATTCAATACCAGCTTAAAGTTCTCAAGCCCGACAAACTGCTTGCTGATCGGGTTGTCTACCGTAGAATAATAGATAACCACCATAAAGGGTATCACAAAAAACACCAAAACGCCCAACATGCTGGGAGCAATAAACAAAGCCGAACGCCGCTTGATCCGCTTGGTACTTCGCGACGATCTGACACGTATGTGCACCCTCTTTTTCTTATCCTTTTTCAAGCCGAATCCCTGTGCTGCCTTGAGTTCTCTTTTTACTTTACCTGCGTCCCTCATAGAATTCGCTTCATTTCCTCTACTGATTCTTGTACATTATATAAGTTATGTTACCATATCTTGTGACAAAATGCACCTTAATATTTATAAAAATTTAATGAACTTTTCTCGAAAAAGCTTAAAAAGCTGCCGGGGGTTTGTGTCCCCCGACAGCTCCGGATTTCAGTATTTTTGTATTTGTTTTTTGTATTTTAACTCTGTTTTGAATTTTCTGTTTTCCGGCCGCGATCTTCTCAAACCTTGAAGTAGTCGATCGTCTGCTCCAGCTCCCTCGCCAGTTCCTGTAATCTGGTCGCGGAATCGCTGATGAAGGTAAAGGTTGCATTCAGTTCCTCCATGGAAGCATTGGTCTCCTGCGTCGAAGCCGCATTCTCCTCGGAAATAGCGGACAGATCGGCGATCACCTCAGTCAGGCCGTTCTTCGCATCCGTCAGTGAAGAGATCTTGCCGGAGATATTGTTTGCCGTGTTGCTTACGTTGCCCACATTGGCGGACATGGTCTCCATATCTGCTCTGGTGGAATCCAGCTGCTTTGCCTGAACCGCAAAACTCTCATTCAACTTCTTCAGCTCCACTACGGACTCTTCGGAATTCGCCAACAGATTATCCACAATGCCGCGGATCTTGTCTGCGCTGGTGTTGGACTGGTCCGCCAGCTGCCGGATCTCATCCGCCACAACTGCAAACCCTCTTCCTGCCTCTCCTGCTCTCGCCGCTTCGATGGAGGCATTAAGAGACAACAGGTTGGTCTGTGTCGCGATATCCGTGATCGCCTGTGTGAACTCCGAGATCAGTTTTACAGACTCATTGGTGGACACAATGCTGTCGCCGATGCCTTTGACAGATT
Source organism: uncultured Lachnospiraceae bacterium (assembly GCA_902796105.1). GTDB lineage: Bacteria > Bacillota > Clostridia > Lachnospirales > Lachnospiraceae > Acetatifactor. The sequence goes on from CADBNO010000151.1 coordinate 7,307, forward strand.
GTGTCACATCCTCGCTCTGACGGATCAGACCGTTCAGGGCATCCATCGCTGTATCACATGCCTTCTTCATCTCTTCTGCATACTGATCCATCTCGATCACATTGGACGCGATCGTCTCAATATTTGTTCCCATATCATCGGTATCACCCGCTGCACTCTCCACACTCTCCGCCTGGGAAACCGCACCTTTGGAGATCTCTCCCACAGCGTCCGTCACCTGACCGGAGGCCTGTGCTGCCTGAGCAGCAGAATCAGACAGATTGGAGCCCGCATCGGACAATCTTACTGACATATCCTTTGATCTCTCGATCACATCCCGAAGCTTCTGTGCCAGTTGCTTGGCACTCTTCTGGATCCGTCCCACTTCGTCGCTGCCAAGCTGGCTGTCCTCAGGAAATTTCACAGCAAGATTTCCCTTTGCCAGTTCATCGAGATTGTCTGTCA
>CADBNO010000152.1 GCA_902796105.1 uncultured Lachnospiraceae bacterium
GGATCCGGCAGATCCACCTGATCCAGCATCTCCTGCGGAAGCTCCTTATTATTCATGCGCACCACGCGTCCGGGAACGCCCACCACCGTGGAACCGTCCGGCACTTCGGTAAGCACCACACTGCCCGCGCCGATCTTCACATTGTTGCCGATCTTACAGGACCCAAGCACCTTCGCCCCTGCGCCCACCATCACATTGTTGCCGAGGGTCGGATGTCTTTTGCCGTGCTCCTTGCCGGTACCGCCCAACGTCACACCCTGATACAGCGTACAGTTATCGCCGATGATCGTAGTCTCACCGATGATCACGCCGGTTCCGTGATCGATGAAAAACCCTTCGCCAATCTGTGCGCCGGGATGAATCTCGATCCCCGTCTTGCGAACGCCCCTCTGTGATACATATCGCGCCCAGAAATAATGGCCCGACAAGTATAGCTTGTGTGCGATCCGATAGTGCATCATCACCTTAAAACTCGGGTATAAAAACACCTCCATAGCGGAATGGATCGCCGGATCCCGCTCTCTGATGATCTTAATCTCCTTCCGGATATTTTTTATGAATCCCATTGCTGTCACCTTCACTTCTCATAAAAAAAAGGATAAATCCATCCTCAGAGACGAATTTATCCGTGGTTCCACTCTGTTTCCGGAAGAATCCTTCAACCGCCTGCCGCATCTGTCTGCGCAATTCCCGATCTGCGTTTGCCGTCTTTACGACTTTACATTTCTTCCGCTCCATACACTTAACGCGTGTTCACGGGTTTCCCTACTGTCAGCGCGGGTTTCATCAAAACCTCTCCTCTGACACATTCAGAAAACCGGCTCCCGGATGCACTTCCTTTTCCCTCTCATGAGAACCGCTTTCAGCCTGCGGCGGTTCCTCTCTATCACGTTCTCTGAAAAGTACTCTCCCCGATCACTGCCTTTTCCTATAACACATACCTACAATACAGAATATGCAAAATCCGAACATTTGTCAACCAAAATGTTACTTTCTTCTATCCGGCAGCGTCGCAGTAAATGCATAGCGGATCGTCTTTCTCATCTTGCCGGACACCCGCTGCACCCTGCACAGCCTCCCTGCACTGCCTGCGCAGTCAGATCAAAAGGGCTGGTCAGCATGCAGATCGCCTGAGAGGAAATTCCCTCTCCGCTTCCGGTGAAGCCAAGTCCTTCTTCTGTAGTAGCTTTCACATTCACCTGCCTCACATCCAGCTCCAGCACTCTCGCAATATTTTCCCGCATCGTATCGATATACGGGCGCATTTTCGGTGCCTGCGCAATAATGGTGGCATCAATATTCTCGATCAGGAAGCCTTCCTCCCTGAGCATCTCTCCGGCCTTCTGCAAAAGCAGCAACGAATCCGCTCCCTTATAGGCCGGATCGGTATCCGGAAAATGCTTTCCGATATCCCCCATCGCCGCCGCTCCGAAAAGAGCATCTGTGATCGCGTGCAGCAGCACGTCCGCATCCGAGTGTCCCAGCAATCCTTTTTCATACGGAATCTTCACGCCACCGATGATCAGGTCGCGCCCCTCCGCCAATTTATGCACATCATAACCCATTCCAACTCTCATGTCCGTTTCCTACCTCTTTTCTGATCCTCTCTCCATCGCCAATGCCCGCAGCTTCTCTGCCGAATCATAGACATATACGGTATAAGCGTTGTCCGCATAGATCACACGTCCTTCTGCCACCGTGTGCGCCTCTGCCGCCTCTGCCTCCGCCACCTCATCGGCGGAAAGCAACAGGAACACCTCACCCTTCGCATAGTCCCCCGTATAATATTTCATCGGCGAAGACCATTTGAAAAAGTCCAGGTATATCCCATCGCCCACATTGGCGATCTCCACCTGCCCGTTTGTCAGCTCTGTGATAATATTTCCGTTCCAATACGTCGCATAGCCGAATTTAAGCCCCTGCTCCTCTAATACAGCTGCCACCTTCCGCCTGTCCGCATTCTTATCAATGCTCACAAAGGAAAGCACCGTTTTTCCTGTAGCCAGTGTAAGTCCCGCGATCAGCAGCACACACACCGCCAGTCTGTCAAAGTAGCGTTCTTCCTTTTCCAGATAAAAACACAACACCGGCAGCAAAAAGATATAGATCGTCAGATAGTACCGGGGAACCATCGTGCTTGTCGTAAACACGAACACAAACAGATTGAGAAAAAATGACACGTATAAAAACCACGTCACAAATCCTCTCTGTCCTTTACTCTCCTTCCCCGCCATCACACTGCAATAGCCAAACACCATGATCAGCAAAAAGGCAATCAGCGTGATCACTCCCCTCAGAGAGATCACCCCTCTGTCCGGGATATATCCAAACAACATCAACAGACTTCCAAATGCATTCTGCAGCCGCTCCAGGAAGATTCCCTGATAAACCGCAATAAAATTGGTGGCATCGTAGGTCTGAAACACATAGTTCCGGCTGACATACAACACATTCACCGCATATCCGGCCACACTGCCCACCGCTCCGAGCAGACTATACCACAGGTACTTGGCGGACATACTTCTGCCCAGCGCATTCCACAGCTTCGCCCCGTTTCCGTTCTGCAGTCCCGGTCTGTTCCACTCTCCTCTGAGCTGCTCGAATTCTGACGAGCGCAGCATCCCTACAACCGCCGTCAGCACCAGCGGACACTGCAGTGCCAGCAGATAGCGCACGCCGGACACGCCGCAGATCACAGCAAGTACCAGATAACAGATCAGCCACACCATGCGTCTGCCCTGATGTCCGCCTGCCAGCCGCAGGAACAACCCAAAAACTGTAAAGACAATGATCACATGGAACAGATACGTATTACCCATAACCATATGCGTCATCATGGTCTCGGAAAAAGGAAGCAGCAGGATCGCCGAAGTTGCGATCACCCGCTCCCGCTTCACACCCAACGGCTTCATGAAGAAATAATAGGCCGCCAGCATCAACACATAGGAGAGCAGATTTGTGACCATACGGATCACATGCCAGCTTCCCACAATATGAAACAACGGTCCCATGATCCAGTGAGTATACAGAAATCGAAACTCTGTGGAATAATACCAGTCCGGCGTGGCAAAGAAACGTCCTTCCTCCGCCAAAAGCCTGGAGAACATCATCTCTGCTGCCATATCGGAATCCAGCCACTGATCCTGTTTGAACAGATTCAGAAGCAGCAGCAGAAAGAAGCTGCCCGCCAGCAAAACATATGGACTGTACTTACGCCACTTTTCTCTCAAATCCGACTCCTCCAGTCTGAAAACCTCTCTCTTCTCTTACTGCGGCTTTCGCGGCTATCCACGTCACTGTGTTCCGTTCGTTCGCTGCGCCATCCGCGTCTGCCCCGCTCTTCTCTGCCGTTTGCACCAGCTCCGGCATCGTCCTTATGTCCCGCACGCCCGCCTACAGTGTCACGTTCCACGCGTTCACTACGACCACCTCTGCCGCCTCGTTCCACCCGATCACTGCGACCTCGTCTGTCGTCACGCTCCGCGCGGTCCCCGCGCCCGCGACTCTCTCGTCTGCCTCTGCCCTGCTGTTCGCCTCTGGCACCGCGTCTGTTCTCTCTGCCGAAGCGTCCGTCCCTGCCGCGTCCGGTCCGGTACTCCTCTGCTTCAATCTCCTCGCCCATGTCGCCGACCTGATATTTCAGCATGGCGGCAGCAAGCTCCAAGGCGTCACAATCCTCTTCCTCCATCTTTTGCTGCAGGAATTCCTTCATCAGGCTCATGTCCTCGTGTTCATGCAGCTCCCAGGCATTCTGGAGATACTTATCCGCCTTGGACTTCAATACCTTAGACGCATTGGGCAGCTTCTTCTCCTCCACAGTCGTCCGGCAGATCTTTTCAATCTCACGCAACTGGAAAATTTCCCTGCCGCTCACAAATGTGAAAGAACGCCCTTTCTTGCCCGCACGTCCGGTTCTTCCGATCCTGTGCACATAATACTCGATATCCTGCGGAATATCGTAATTGATGACCGCTTCCACATTGTCCACATCAATCCCTCGCGCCGCCACATCGGTTGCGATCAGGATGTTCGTACTGCCGTTCCGGAAACGCCCCATCACCACATCCCTCTGATGCTGCGCCAGATCTCCGTGCAGACCTTCCGCCTGATAGCCCGCTTCTTTCAGCACAGCAGTCAGCTCGTCCACCTTTTTCTTGGTATTACAGAAAACCAGACACAGTTTGGGCTGATAATAGTCCAGAAGCCGCACGCAGGCGGCATCTTTGTCCTGCGGTTTGATCCGGTAAAACTTCTGGCTCACCAACGGAATGGTCAGCTCTTTGGCTGCCACCCATATCATACGGGCATCCTTCTGGAACTGCCCGGTGATCTCCAGGATTGGCTGCGGCATTGTCGCAGAGAACAATGCGGTCTGATGTTCATTCGGAATCTGCCCCAGAATGGTTTCCATGTCCTCACGGAAGCCCATGTTCAGCATTTCATCTGCCTCATCCAGCACCACCATGTTGACATGATCCAGCCGGATCGTCTTCCGCCTCATATGGTCCATGACACGTCCCGGCGTACCCACAATGATCTGCACGCCCTTTAGTCCGCTGATCTGCTTACTGATATCCTGCCCTCCGTAAATTGGAAGCACCTTGATCCCATGCATGTAAAAACTGAGTTTCCTGATCTCCGCTGCCGCCTGGATCGCAAGTTCTCTGGTTGGGCAGAGGATGATCGTCTGCAGCTTTTTCAGATCAGGATCACACCTCTGTACTGCCGGGATTCCGAATGCCGCTGTCTTTCCGGTTCCTGTCTGTGCCTGTCCGATGATATCCTCACCCTCTAACAGTGCCGGTATCGCCTGCTGTTGGATCGGTGTCAGTTTTTCAAATCCCATCTTGTGGATCGCCCTGACGATCCGTTCGTCCAACAACGGTTCTATCTCCCCGATACTTTCGGGAACTTTCTCTGTTGATCCGGTCTGCTCTCCTGATACGATCTGCTCTGAAGTCTCCCTCTCATTTGTGAATTGGTTCTTTAGTTCTTCTGACATTTATTCTCCTCATTCTTTCCTCAAATATGACAAAAGCCGGAGAAATCACCCTGTTCCATGATCTCTCCGGTCTCATTTCCCACAAGCTTACAGCACGGTGTATCCCTTTGCAACCAGACACGCCTTCACTTCCAGAATATCTTCACAGTGGAACACCATGATCGGTTTTCCGGAATCACGGTTAAAGGACAGATACAGATAATCCACACTGATATTGCTCTCCTCTAAGATCTTCAGCATCCGGTTCAGATTACCCACTTCATCCTCGATCTCCACGCCGATGACTTCCACCAGCTTGGCAATAAACCCGTTCTTTTCCAACTCAGCCAGCGCTTTCTCTGCCTCGGATACCACCATACGCACAATACCGTACTCCGCGCTGTCATTGGTCACTGAACCCAGAATATTGATGCCATGCTCCAAAAGGATCCCTGTGATCTTCTGCATGGTTCCCTTTTTATTTTCTGCATATATTGAAACCTGTTTCATGTCTTATTCCTCCTTCCGGCAAGCTGCCGTTTTTCCTGCTTCCGCATTCGTGTCGTCGCATTCATGTCATCGCGTTCCTGGCGTCGCGTTCCTGGCGTCGCGTTCCTGGCATTGCACGACCTGTAAAACGCTCCGTGTCACATTTTAAGCTTTTTTTTGCGGAAAGTCAACTGTTTATCCCTTTCTGTCGCGCTCGTTATTTCAACTTATTTATATCGTAAGTTTATATTGTAAGATCCGTCACTACATCAAGCAGTTCATCTATGTGCTCTAATGTATGAGCTATCCTCTTCCTTCCGAGGTCGCCTTCTTTCAGGTCGGTGGACTCGATCAGCGACAGGAATCGGATTGCTGAGGCAAGGGCGATCTTGGCGAGTGTCTCTTTCCTGTGCGCAGCATCCGGAAATACAAAATAGCTGTCTACTATGCGATTCCAAAGATCGTCAACGAACTCATTTGACATTTCCAGGAAAGACATAGCATTATCCGGATCATCCTCCTCAAAGGCCTGATAGGTCATATAAAGGCCGGCGAACTCAAAGACCGGATTGCCCAACCCCAGCGTATCCATATCGATCAGCATCGGCTCGCCATCCACCATCATAACATTCTTCATCTGTATATCGCCATGGACTACAGTATTCTCATCATCCATATCTGTAAGAAGCTTCTTTAAACCGTCATACTGTTTCTCCGTAAGATGTTTTGCTATCACTTCCAGATACTCAAGAAACTTCTCCCTGTATGACGGAAATGTACCTTTTTCAAGTCTGGTGGAATGTACTATTTTTAAGAGCTCAGTGTACTTCGCAATAAGCTCCGGCAACGGCATGGCTTCACTCTGCGCAAGCTCATGAAATGTCCTCGCATTCAGAAGCTCAAAGACCGATCCATAGTCCTCGCCGACTTTTACGATGTCATAGGATATAGCAGTCGGTATCCCGCTTACAAACGCCTTCTGTGCCATTTTCTTTTCGTTTTCTATCTTTGGGATACTTTCTTTTCCCTTATATACTTTTACGATACTCTCGGCATCAATGCGATACACTGTGCCAAAAAAGCCCCTGCCTATCACCTCAAGACCATCTACATTCACAGTGCGGTACGCTTTTTTTACATCAAAAAGCTCCGTGAAACCGGTGGTCTCAAAGATGTCATATATATCCCTGTTCACATTCAGGATCTCGATAGGATGGTCAAACTTTTTCCGCAACTTCATCAACACTCTGAGTCCCGCGCTGGAGATATATGTGAGCTTTTCCACATCTAAGGCGATCTCTCTGCCATCCTGCTCACCGATCTTCTCAGATAATTCCTTTTCCACAGCAGGGGCATTGCTTGAATCGACTCTGCCTTCAAGGCTGATTTCCAGTTTACTCATGGTTACCTCCGTTTTTAGCCGTTTTCCCGCACTCTACACTATAGATCATTTATTATCAGCAACATCTTCTGCACCTTGGATCAATTCGTTCAGATCCAAGCTCTCTTTCAACTCTCATACAACTCCACAAACCGCACCAACTGTTCCCGGATCGGAATATGCTGCGGACAGATCCGCTCACACTTGCCGCATTTGATGCACTCCGACGCCTTACCGTGCTCCATACTGTAGCGCTGATAATACATGTTGGTCTTCTTCCCCGTTACCTTGTAGAGATTGTACAATCCGAAATACGCCGGAATGTGGATGTTCATCGGGCACTCCTCCATGCAATACCGGCAGCTGGTACAGGGAATATCGATGGTCTCATTCATGATATCCGTGACCTTCGCCAACGCCGCCTGCTCTTTTTCTGAAAGCGGGACAAACTCCTGCATATAGGAAGTATTATCGTCCAACTGCGCCAGATCACTCATCCCGGAAAGTACCATAAACACATTTTTCAAAGACGCCGCATACCGCACCGCATAAGAGGCAGGTGAATACGCCAGACCTGTATCGGAACCGGATCCGCCGCCCTTCGGCTGCATCTCCCCGTCCAAGCCGGCCACTTCCGCCTGCCTGAGCACCTGCATCGCCCGCTCCGGCAGAGTAGCCAACGTGCCGCCCTTTACCGGCTCCATCACCACCACCGGTTTCCCGTGACGCGTTGCCGTCTCATAACAAAGCCTCGACTGTGCCACCGGACTCTCCCAATCCAGATAATTGATCTGCAGCTGCACGAAATCCACCTCCGGATGCTCCGTCAGGATCCTCTCCAAAAGCTCCGCCGAATCATGAAAGGAAAAGCCCATTTTTCGGATATATCCTTCTTTCTTCATGCGGGACACAAATTCAAAACCGCCAAGTTCTATGGTCTTTCCGTAGCGATCCGAGCCCAGATTGTGTAACAGATAATAGTCAAAATACGTCACGCCGCACTTTTGTAACTGCTCTCTGAAAATACGCTCATAATCCTCCGCCCGGTTCACCTGAAATAAAGGCATTTTGTCTGCTAAAAGAAACCGATCCCTATCGTACCGCTCCACCAGACATTTACGCACCGCAACTTCCGACTGCTCCTCATGGTATGGGTACGCCGTGTCAAAGTATGTAAATCCTCTGTCCAGGAATCGATCCACCATCTCTGAAACCTGTTTCAGATCAATGCTTTTCTGGTCTCCCTCATGCAAAAGGGGTAACCGCATCGTGCCAAACCCCAATTTTTTTCTGTCATCAGTCATCATGTCCCTCCTGCTGCCTCATTTGCTTCGCGTCGATTTCAATTTCTGCCGCCAACCGTCCCCTCATGGTGCCTGATCCGGCTGACAATCCAGTCGTCCATTGCCCCTTCTATAACTTCGTACCGCAGTTACGGCAGAATTTGCCCGAATCCCCTGTCGGACTGCCGCAATTGGGGCAGAACTTCGGACGATGTACCGTCTGCGGCTGTGCCGGTACCGCACCTGCCGTCTGAGGTCGTATTTCTCCAGCGACCGAACCTGTCGCAGCGACCATCTGTTCCGGCGTGATGCCCTGCTCCCGCATCTTCTGCTCGATCACTCTCGCTGCTTTCTCCGGGTCAGACATCTCCTGAGCATAACGTAACTGTTCCAGTAATTTTCTGCTTTTACCGGCCA
>CADBNO010000153.1 GCA_902796105.1 uncultured Lachnospiraceae bacterium
CCCATTGATGCCAAACCGCATCAGACTGTTCCCGAAATTGTGGAACGGACGCTTATTCTCCGTAAAATAAGTGGACGAAAGCCTGTCCCCCACCACCATGTCCGAATTGCGTTCCAACACCAGATTCACCATCTCCTGCGCGCAATCCAGCGGATAGGTATCATCCCCATCGATCATCAGATAGCAGAGCGCATCTATCTCGCGGAACATCCGTCGGATCACGTTACCCTTGCCCTGCTTATATTCCCGGCGCACGACAGCTCCCTCAGCAAGCGCGATCTCCTCGGTCCGATCGGTGGAATTATTGTTATAGACATAGATCACTGCCTCCGGCAATGCTTTCTTCACATCGTGTATTACTTTTCCGATTGTTTTTTCCTCATTATAGCAAGGAATCAGTACTGCAACCTTATCCATTCACTCATCCTCCAAATATTACCACCATTTTATCACGATTATTCATTTACAGCCACTATTTTTCTTGCAAATGTTATGTTAAAATATCTTTGGGCGTGTAAACGCCATGAAAACGCCATGAAAAAAGAAGAAGGCAGCTAAAATGCAGAGATTATACCAGTTTTCCACAAATTTTATACAGGCTCTCGCCCTGATTTCCACAGGCATTCTGTTTCTGGGCAGTTTTTTGTTCACCTGCTACGCCACAGATATGACAACGCAGCAGGTACTCACGCGCCCCGACAATCCCCTGATCAACCTGCTCGGCATGGGTGCTTTTGCCCTTGTCCTGTTGGTTGTCTGCCGGATGACCCTGAAATATCCTGCCAAATGCAAGCCCGTGCTGCTCGCGCTGACCATGGGTTGGATCCTGGTTTTGGGCGGATTGCTGATCCTGTTCGGCCGGACCGCGCCGGCTGCTGACGCCTGGTCCGTATATTCTGCTGCACAGGCTCTGGCAGAAGGTGACACTTCTGTCATACACCCGACCGATTCCTACCTTTCCTACTATCCGCAGCAGATCGGTCTGCTGGCGTTTTTTGAGCCCCTGATCCGCCTGTGGAACCTGCTTCCCATCGATCTGGAGCCCTATCATTTTATCAAATGCATCTACGTGGCATTGACCTGTATCATTGTGTGGTTTCAGTATAAATCTATACATCTGACCGTCAAAAGCGACACCGCGGATTGTCTTTATCTGCTCCTCGCGGGCGCCAATCTGCCTCTCATCATGTACAGTTCCTTTGTCTACAGTGAGATCCCGTCCTTTGCGGTCATGTCCATGGGGATTTATTATGTTCTGCGCATGCTGGAGCCGGGACAGGCATCGGATGCCGCATCCCACAGACTTAAGGATGCCGGTCTCAGTCTGACCGGTCTCACCCTCGCGGTGATGCTGCGCAAGAACTCCCTCATCCTGATCATAGCGCTCGTTCTGGTCGTCCTGTTGGAGAGCCTCTCCCGCAAAAGCGCCGGATTGCTTCTCTACGCAGCGCTGTGCGTCGTGCTTGCCGTCAGCATTTTGCCCGTCACACAGAAGCTGTACGAGCTGCGCGCCGGAAACACCCTGAAATCCGGGGTGCCCGCCATGTCTTATTTTGCCATGGGGATGCAGGAATCCTCCCGCGGAAACGGGTGGTACAACGGCTATAATTTTAATACCTATCAGGAAAGTGGAATGGACACAGACATCGCTGTACAGATCAGCCGTGATTATATAAAGGAGCGGCGCGCCTACTTCAAAGAGCATCCGGACTACGCCGCCAGCTTTTATTTCTATAAATTTCTGTCCCAATGGGCCGACGGCACCTACGCCAGCAGACAGGCAACCCTTGCCACACTGGGCGAGCGTCATGCGCTCATCCGGGAAATCTATGACGGGACCTACAGCCCCTGTTACATTGGATTCTGTAATATCTATCAGAGCATGCTCTATCTGGGAAGCTTCCTCTGCTTCCTGCACCTGTGGATCTCCAAATCTCCGAAACGGCGTCACCTGTATCTCTACCTTGGCTTGATCGGTGCCTTCGGCGGCTTTTTGTTCCACATGATCTGGGAGGCAAACTCCCGCTATATCTTCCTGTACAGTCTGCTGTTCCTGCCCTATGCCGCCGCAGGCTTTGATGCTCTGTTTGCGACCTTGAAACGTCATCGGGATCAATAGATCAATAATACATTCTGCCCTGCAGGAAACCGTAGAAATAAAACAATCCGCAAACCAGATGCCACCCAAACGCCGCCCATTGCAGCACAAGCAGGAGCGGCTTCTTTTTCTCTGCCGTCTTCTGCAGCAGCACGATCACCGATCCGAAGAACACAAAGAAGATTCCATACATATAACCCCAGGAGAAATTAAAATCCGGCTCTCTGAAACCCTTTTCATACAGGAAAAACGCCATCGCAAATCCCATGCCGAAGATCTGCCAGGAAAACCGGTAGAGCGTATTCGTCAGTATCTCCCTGTAATTCAATAAAAGCACAAGGAGCGGAAATCCAACCGCAAGCCCGATGGCAAGCGGAATATTGTCACAATACAGCCGCCAGACTCTTCCGAATCCGAAACCGATGCCGCCCTCCGCGCCTTCCTCGGGCACGAACACCCCGCTGTACTGATAGAGCAGATCCGCAAAAGTGGGCAAAAATGTCAATCCCAGCAAAACCGTTTCCCGGAGATTTCGAAACCTGCTCCGGCACAATCGGTACAGCATGATCAATCCCGCTGCGCCTACCAATACGATTGTGAAGCTGGGTTTCGTCATCGTTGCCAGCAGCAAAAACAGTGCAAACAGATAATAATCCCCGCGTCCGATACTCCTGCCGTTCCCGTTTAGCCGGTCCTCTCTGTTTTGCCGGTCCTCTTCGTTTCGCCGCTCCCCTCTGCCCTGCCCGACCTTCCCGTTTCGCTCACCGCCAATACTCTCATAGCCGCCCAGCAGCTTTACAAACCACAGAAAAGCCAGTATCGCAAAAGGTCTCGCCGCCATATAAGTCGCATTGTGAAAGGGATTTGGCGTAAAAACCCCCAGATAATCGTACTTGATCCCCGGCAGGTAGATTCCTGTGGGAGGATATACCATTGAGAGAAAAAACAGGCTTATGGAAAGCACACTGATGCATGCCCCGCCAAGCCATTTCCAATCCGGAAACAGCCTTCGCAATCTCCCGTATGCCATTTGATTCAGTGCCCATTTCGTCAGGATCATACCCAGACCGTTTAAGAGCGTGGTAGCTAACGCCACTGCAGCCTCCGGACGTAGTGCCAGATCCAACAATGCAGAGATCCAGAAAAAGACCGGATACGGAAAACTATACCCGCTGTCAATCCCCTGCATCCGCAGAATGTATGCTCTCATATCCGAAGGGAACAAACCGTTTCCCAGCATACTCTCCACACATTGCCTGTAAAAC
>CADBNO010000154.1 GCA_902796105.1 uncultured Lachnospiraceae bacterium
AAAACACTGAAATAAAACACTGAAATAAAACGCTGAAATAAAGAAATATTTTTCTATGGCCGGATCTGTCTTCTCTATCCGGCCATACCGTTCTTTTTCATTTCTTCCGTGCGTTCCGGGCAATCCTTAAAATCTCCGCACTCCAAAAAAGCATTGTAGGCGTCCTGATACTCCTTTGCAGCATAACATTCTGCACCATAACCATATAACGCCTCTTTTCTGCATACCTCACTGTTCAGAAAATTTCCGCATCGGTTAAACAGATGCTCTGCCTCCATATAGGCTTTCTTTCTCAGCGCGATATGCCCTTTCGCATAATCTGCCACAGGAAAAAGCATCACTGCGACCGCGGCTGTGACAACGCAGGTACCGCCGATTCCCATTGCCACACCGATCCTTCGCTGCAGTTTGAGTTTCTTCGCCTGCTTTTTCTTCATTTTTGCCACTTTTTTCATCGCTTTCGCCACAGCCTTTGCCTTCGCCGCTTCCAACTTGATCTTCGCTGCATGATCCATTGCCATCTTACTTACCACCTTTCCCCGGTCTGACATTGTATTTACCGGATCTGTATCCTACCGGAGCTCTCTCTATCAATTTCTCCATATCCTCCGGTTATATACGTCGTTGTTTATAAATATTTTGCGTAACTGTTTAGAGCCAAGCGGATTTAGATGAAAAATGGCGTTGAAAGCTTGCTTTCATAAGACATTTTTATCTAAATTCTGCACAGCACCGTTCATCGCATCCTACTGCCCCGGCTCTTGCGCAGTTCCGGACAACCCTATAGTCTCCTGCCCCTCAATAGCTGTCGGCTGTCCTCCGAATATACTATGGTACATGCCGGGCACAACCAGCATGCCGATCAAAAAACTCAGCACAGCAACCACTATCCCTATCACCAGGGCCGGTTTCACTTTTCTGTATCTTCGCTTTGCCGAAACAGAGCTCTGCATCGGCACTCCTGTTTTTACCGGTTCGTCTTCGGGTTTATCCGGTTCATCTTCGGGTTTATCCACCTTCTTTTCAAACTCCTGTTCATCAGACTCCTGCTCCGGTACCTTTCCGGCACGTCCCAACTCATCCAACGAATTTAAGAGATCCTCATATCTTCTTTTCTCCCACTCCAGCTCCTTTTCACTCTTGTCCAGCCGTTCATTCAATTCGTCTAACTGATCTTCGTAATGTTCTTTTACCTGCAGCAGATATTCACGCAATTCGCGCTCATCAGCATTGTCCCGGTAGATTGCATTGCTTTCGTTGATCTGCGCGATACCTTCCCTGACCACCTGTAGATAACCCTTTGTCTCCTCGACATGATCAAGCTCTGCCAGCCTCTCTTTGAACCGCATGTTCTCTTCCATGATCCGCGTCATCATGGTTTCCATTTTGCTGCCTCTGTCTTTGTATTGTTCAATTACGTTCGCGCTGGCTGCCTGTGCATTTCTGTAAGCCTCGACTGCTTTCCCTTTCCCCTGCTCCAGGTTTTTTTCTTTTTCGGAAAGTTCTGCCTCCAGCCGGCTGATCAGCACATTTTCTTCATCGGTCGGCACCCGGAGTGAAGCGATGTTATTTTGGGCATCAGCCAGACGTTCTCTGATCTCCTGTACCTCCCGGATCAGTTCCTCCTGCTTCTTTTCAAATCCGGTCTGCAAACGCGCCCGTTGCAGCAGCATTTGCTTCATACGAGCCTGTATCTCGGCATATTTCTCTTTCAACGGTCTTATCTCATCATAGCGATCCTTCAGTTCATCATATTGCGCGCCGAGTTCCGCAAATCTGCGTCTGTAGGTCTCCTCTATTTCTGCCTTTTCCCGCTCTGTTTTCCGGATCTGCCTGCGAATTTCACCACTCTGTCTGCTTTGTGCCTTCTCCGCCTCCTGCAGTTGTTTTTCAAGCGCCTGGATCTTTCCCTCGCCGGCACTGCTGTGCAGAATAAACTCTCTGGTCTTTAGGTCAAACTCTTTTTTTATCTCGGAGAGCTGCGCATACAGCATAGATGCCTGCGCCTCAGTGTATTCCATCATCTCAGGGATCGCAAGTGTCTCAATCCTATCTCCTGCCGGGCCACTCACAATATACTTATCCTGCACATATTCAACAAGACATGATTTCTCCGTGTTGCATTCCGGAAAAAACTGTTTCAGATTCGCAAGCAGTCGCCTGGGCGAGTGTATGATCTCCGGTTCGGTCGTCTGCATTATTTTCCCTTTGGGAATCTTCTCCACACTGTAGTCCGCCTCCTGAAGACCGGTTTTCAATCCCAACTCCCGATACAGCCACAGAAGTAACAGATAGACCTTCTGCAGCATTTCCGGATAAATATCCTCTCTCCTCGGGCAATCGCTTTGCAGAAAAGATCTGGAGATTGCATTGGCCTGCCGCACAAGTGTCACATTCCGATCACCTATTGCCTGGATAAATTCAATACGATTCTGCCGGTTCCAATATTTCCCGAAAGTAAACGGCGTCCGCTCATCCGGGTAATTCACACCCTTGATCTCCGAAACCAAAATGCAGAATTGTTCCAGCACAAACCGCACTTTGAGCGCGCATTTCTCATGATCCGCATAGTAAGCATCCTCCGCCAGCATCGCAAACTCATACAATGCTTTACATGCCGGAAATCTTAAAAAATCCGTTTGATCCAAAAAATCAAAATTTGACATAAAGTGCACAACCTCCGGCCACTACAGCCCTTTTTTGTCTCTACCCCTCAAACTGACTTCGATATAACTCCGCATAAAATCTGCCTTGTGCAAGAAGCGTCTCATGATCCCCCTGCTCAACAATGTTACCGTCCCGCATCACCAGGATCACATCCGCCTCCTTGATAGTGGAAAGCCTGTGCGCCACGATGAAACTGGTACGCCCCTGCATCATTGCGGCAAAAGCATTCTGGATCTTCAATTCCGTTCTGGTATCAATGGACGATGTCGCTTCATCCAGGATCAACATCGGTGGCAGACATAACATCACCCTCGCAATGCACAGGAGCTGCTTCTGCCCTTGTGAAAGGCTGCCTCCGTCCTCGGTGATCACCGTATCATACCCCTTGGGCAAGCGCTTGATAAAACTGTGTGCATGCGCAGCTTTAGCCGCCCGGATGATCTCTTCTTCCGTGGCATCCGGTCTTCCCATACACAGATTATCCCGGATCGTGCCGGCCCGCAGCCACGTTTCCTGCAGCACCATTCCGTAACTGGTACGAAGACTTCCCCTTGTATATTCCCGGATGTCGCTACCGTCCACCCGGATCCTCCCTTCTTTTACGTCGTAAAACCGCATCAATAGATTGATCACCGTAGTCTTTCCGCATCCTGTAGGCCCCACGATCGCCACACGCTGTCCGGGCTTCACCTGCAGATGAAAATCTCGGATCAGAGGCTTTTGAGGCACATACTGAAAATACACGTTTTCAAGCGACACCTCACCTCTTGCCGCGTTTAAGATTTTTGCCCCTTCCGCCTCCGGCACCTGCGGTTCCTCATCGATCAGTTCAAAAATCCTTGCGGCGCAGGCAATTGCATTCTGCAGCTCCGTGATCACACCGGAGATTTCGTTAAAAGGCTTGGTATACTGATTGGCATAGCTCAGGAAACAGGACAGCCTTCCCACGCTGATACCGCCCTTCAGCGCAATGAACGCGCCGAATATACCCACACCCGCATAGACCAGGCTGTTGACAAATCTGGTAGCCGGATTCGTGATGGATGAGAAGAAAATGGCCCTCAGAGAACTTCCCTGCAGCCTGCCGTTGATCTCCGCAAACTGTTCCTTTACATCCGCCTCCTTGGAAAAAGTTTTAACAATCTTTAAATTTCCCACCATCTCTTCGATCAGCGCCGTCTGCTCTCCGCGTATCTCCGACTGAAGCTTAAACATCGTGTAGGTTCTGGTGGCAATGAACCTCGCTGCCAAAATGGACAAGGGAGTAATGCAGACCACCACCAGAGTGATCGGAATATTGGTCATCAGCATAAACAGTAAAGTACCCAAAATAGTGAGGACACCGGTAAACAATTGTGTAAATCCCATGAGCAGACCGTCCGCAAACGTATCCACATCCGCGATCACACGACTGACCACCTCACCGTACGCATGCGTATCCAAGTACTGCAGCGGCAGGATTTCCAGCTTATGAAACGCATCCTCCCGGATATCCCGGATCACATGGTAGGTGATATGATTATTACAGATATTCATGATCCATTGGGAAAAAGCAGTGACAAGCACTGCGATCCCGATCCGGATCATAATGCCCCAGATTGCCGGCATATCTACCAACCCCTGTCCCAACAACAGATCCACCGCATCGCCGGTGAGGATGGGAACATAGAGCGTCAACACCACAACCACCACTGCCAGCAGAAGCGAAAGGATCACCCTGAATTTATACCTGCGGATATAACGGAGGATCTTGCCGATCGTCTGCCGGTTCTGCTCTGCATCTTTAAGCATACTCATGTTCTCCTCCTCTCTTCCGAATACTGGGAATAATAGATTTCCTGATAGACCTCACATTCCCGCAACAATTGTTCATGCGTTCCAATGCCTGCCATTTCCCCGTCATCCAACACAATGATCTGATCCGCATGCCGGATGGAGGACGCCCGCTGGGAAACGATAAACGTAGTCATCTTTCCCTGCAGCGACTGCAATGCCTTGCGCAAATGTGCATCTGTAGCATAGTCAAGCGCCGATGCACTGTCATCCAAGATCAGGATTTCCGGTTTACGCACCAATGCTCTGGCAATAGTCAAACGCTGTCTCTGCCCGCCGGACAGATTCTTGCCTCCCTGTGCGATCTCAGCATCGAGCCTGCCATCTTTTCCCTCGACAATTTCCTTTGCCTGCGCCAGCTCCAGCGCCTCCCAGATTTCTGCATCCGTGGCGTCGGGTTTTCCCCAGAGCAGATTACTGCGTATACTTCCCTGAAAAAGTACAGCTTTCTGTGGAACTATACCGATCCTGGCACGCAGGATATCCTTCCCACACTTTGCTTCTTCCGCATGCAGATCGTCTATATTTCTGCCCTCCAGGCGGATCTCCCCGTCCGTCGCCGGATAAAATCCGGGGATCAGATTGACCAGGGAAGTTTTACCCGAACCGGTTCCGCCGATAATACCTATGGTCTGTCCTTTTTGAACCGAAAAATCAATATCCTTCAGCGCCGCCTCACCTGCCTCTGCATAGGTCAGGGACACATGATCAAACACCAGATAAGGCGTCTCCTTATTCCGCTGCACCGGCTTCTGTTTGTCCTGTGTTCCGTTTTCTGACACACCTGTCTCTGCGGGCACACCAGTCCCTGGAACATTTTCATCCGGGCCGGTTTCAAACACCTGCGCCACGCGCTCCGCACATGCTAACGCCTTTGTGATCGTAATGATCAGATTTGCCAGCTTGACAAGCTCCACAAGGATCTGCGACATATAATTCAGAATCGCCACCACTTCGCCGCAGGTCAGCACACCCGTATTCACCTGTATGGCTCCCACATAGATCAATACAATGACAGCCCCATTCACAATAATATACGTCACGGGATTCATGCAGGCGCTGATCCTGCCCACAAATTTCTGTAATACTAATAAAGCTGTATTTTCCTCGTGAAATTGCGCTTCCTCCTGTGCTTCTCTGTGAAACGCCCGTATCACACGCACGCCGGTGAGATTCTCCCTTGTGGTGGAAAGCACCTTATCCAGCCCTGCCTGCACTTTTTGATAGAGTGGAATTGTGAAGAAGGTAATGCCCATCACCACGATCCCCAAAAGCGGGATTGCCGCCACAAAAACCAGCGCACTTTTCACATCGATGGTGAAAGCCATGATCATAGCTCCGAACACAATGATCGGGGAACGCAAAAAAAGGCGCAGCGTCATATTGACACCATTCTGCACCTGATTGATATCGCTGGTCATCCGCGTGATCATCGTAGAAGTCCCTACCTGATCAATATGGGTAAACTCCAGATCCTGTATATGGTCAAAAAGCGCCTGTCTGAGTTTTGCCGAAAAACCCACAGCTGCCTTGGCTGCAAAAAACTGCGCCGTGATCGATGCCGTCAATCCCACTGCCGCCAATGCGACCAGACAAAGTCCCATCCTGACAATATATGACTCGTCATTCTCCGCAATTCCGCGGTCAATGATCCCCGCCATCACAAGCGGCACCAATAATTCAAAGAATGCCTCCAATAATTTAAAGAGCGGCGCCAGAATACTCTCTTTTTTATAATCCTTCAGATAAACCAATAATCTTTTCATGCCTGTCCTATCCGTTCTTCTCTGCAAGACTTCCGCCATCTCAGATAGAATAACCGTTCTTTTTTCATTGTATGCTCTCCCTGTAACGGCAAACCGCCATACAGTATCCCAAGGGTGCCTGCGTCTCGCTCCAGATGATTTCTCTGCCGGACATTGCGGCTCCGGCCGCCGTCTCTGCATTGCTCACCGTCATGGTATCCACGCGGATTTCCGTACTGATCCCTTCTCCGGTAAGCTTCGCACACGCTTCTTTTTTTACCCAGACCCGATAGAATAATTCCTGCCGGCTCCGGCTATCTGCACAGGCTTCCAATGCCTGCTTCTCCCTCTCCGAAAAATACCGCTCTGCAACCCGAAGACTATTCAACGGTCGCATCTGCTGAATATCTATTCCAACCGGCTCCG
>CADBNO010000155.1 GCA_902796105.1 uncultured Lachnospiraceae bacterium
CGGAAAGTACAGATCCGAAAAACGCGGATACGGTTAAGGCGGAACAGATGAATTTCTTTGAGGAGAAGATCATCGATCAGCGCAACCGTGACAGATACCATATTATCGGGCAGGTGTTTGATACGTATTGGATCGTGCAGTTCGAGAAGAAGATGTTCATCATTGACCAGCATGCAGCACATGAAAAGGTAAAGTATGAACGGTTGATGAAGCGGTTTCATGACAAGCAGGTGACATCTCAGGCATTGCTCCCGCCGATCATCGTGAGTCTGACGGCACAGGAGGAACTTGTTTATCTGGAGTATCGGGAGAATTTTGTCAATCTGGGATTTGAGATCGAGGCTTTTGGCGGGCGTGAGTATGCGCTCAGAAGTGTGCCGCAGGATCTGTATGGCTGCGGCGAAAGAGAACTGTTCCTGGCCGTGCTGGATGAGCTGGATCAGGGAGTTAACCGCGGCAGTTACAAGGTGATCGAGGAGAAGATCGCATCCATGTCGTGCAAGGCTGCTGTCAAGGGCAACAACCGGTTGAGTTATGCGGAGGCGCAGGAGCTGATCGATGAACTTCTGACATTGGAGAATCCTTACAACTGTCCGCATGGCAGACCAACGATCATCACCATGAGCCAGTATGAACTGGATAAAAAATTCAAGAGGATTGTGTAAATGAATGGCGAAAACACAATAAACGGGATCGCGAAAGAGGCGGAGGCGGGGGAAAATAGACCGCCGCTTCTCATTTTGACCGGGCCGACGGCGGTGGGGAAGACTGCTTTGTCTATCTCGCTGGCAAAGGCGGTTGACGGAGAGATCATTTCTGCGGATTCCATGCAGGTTTATAAGCATATGGATATCGGATCCGCCAAGATTACGGCACAGGAGATGCAGGGGGTGCCGCATCACCTGTTGGATATTCTGGAACCATGGGAGGACTTTAATGTTGTGGCTTTTCAGAAATATTGCAGGGAAGCTATAGCCGGAATCTATGCGAGAGGGAGGGTGCCGATCCTTGTAGGCGGGACCGGATTCTATATTCAGGCGGTGCTGCGGGATATCGCTTTTACGGAAAATGAAGATGATCCGGTATATCGTATGGAGTTGGAACGGTTTGCGGAAGAAAACGGTGAGGAGGCTTTGCATGAGAAACTGCGGCAGGTGGACGAGGTCTCTGCGCAAGCGATTCCCAGCGGAAACCGGAAACGGGTGATCCGCGCATTGGAATACTATCATTTGACAAAAGAACCGATTTCTGTTCATAATGAGCGGGAGAGGCAAAGACCTGACGCCTACAATTCCTGTTATTTTGTGCTGACAGATGACCGGGCGGTTTTGTACGAACGGATTGAACGAAGAGTGGATGAGATGATCGAAAACGGGCTGGTCGCGGAGGTTCAGGCGCTGAAAGATATGGGATGCAGGCGGGGGCAGACGGCCATGCAGGGGCTTGGTTATAAAGAGATCCTGGATCATCTGGACGGAGAATGTACATTGGAGGAGGCAGTCGCGAAGATCAAGCAGGAGACCAGACATTTTGCGAAACGACAGTTGACGTGGTTTCGCAGAGAACAGAACGTGATCTGGCTGGATCGTGCGAAGTATCCGGCGCAGAGCAGAGAAATGCAGGACAAACAGCTGCTGGAATTGATGCTGCAGGCTGCAAAGGACAGAAAGATAAAGGAGTAAACGACAAAGTGGAGGATAAGATGTTATCACTATATCAAAAACTCGGGATCGACAGGAAGACTTATGATTTCGGGGCGGAAATTCTGGCAGGATTGAAAGAACGGTTTGCAAAGATAGATGAGGTTGCCGAGTATAATCAGCTCAAGGTCTTACAGGCGATGCAGAAAAATCAGGTCAGCGAGGCCTGTCTGCTGGGGACCACGGGGTACGGATATAATGACCTGGGAAGAGATACGCTGGAGGCGGTATATGCGGATGTGTTCCACACGGAGGATGCTCTGGTCCGCCCGCAGATCACCTGCGGAACCCATGCCTTGGCGTTGGCACTCATGAGCAATCTTCGTCCGGGAGATGAGCTTCTCTCGCCGGTGGGAAAGCCTTATGACACCTTGGAAGAAGTGATCGGGATAAGACCGTCCAGAGGATCTCTGGCGGAATACGGGATCACATACAGACAGGTTGATCTGCTGACAGACGGAGGCTTTGATTACGAGGGAATCCGGCGGGCGATAAATGAGAAAACCAGATTAGTGACGATCCAGCGCTCGAAGGGATACCAGACCAGACCTACACTGTCGGTGGGACGCATCGGCGAGCTGATCGCGTTTGTCAAGCAGATCAAGCCCGATGTGATCTGCATGGTGGATAATTGTTACGGAGAATTCGTGGAGACGATTGAGCCTACCGATGTCGGTGCGGATATGGTGGTCGGCTCTCTGATCAAAAATCCCGGTGGCGGACTTGCTCCCATCGGTGGTTACATTGCCGGGAAAAAAATGTGCGTGGAGAATGCAGCCTATCGATTGACCAGTCCCGGACTGGGCAAGGAAGTAGGGGCGTCTCTCGGAATATTGCCTGCCTTTTATCAGGGGTTGTTTTTGGCGCCCACAGTGACTGCCAGTGCTTTGAAGGCGGCGATCTTTGCGGCGAATATCTATGAAAAACTCGGGTTTGCGGTGGTGCCCGATGCGACCGAGAGCAGGCATGACATTATTCAGGCGGTGACGTTCGGGACAGCGGAAGGGGTTGTCGCATTTTGCAGAGGGATACAGGCTGCGGCGCCGGTGGACTCGCATGTGACGCCGGAACCCTGGGATATGCCTGGGTATGATGCGAAAGTGATCATGGCAGCGGGAGCGTTTGTCTCAGGATCCTCCATAGAGCTTTCAGCGGACGGTCCGATCAAGCCGCCGTATGCCGTTTATTTTCAGGGAGGGCTGACATGGCCGCATGCGAAATTTGGCATTTTGAAGTCTTTACAGTCGCTTGTTGACGAGAAAATTGTTGCATGGAATTGAGAAATGCTGTATACAGTTGGGGAAAATTATGGTAAAATGTAAAACGATATGCGATATCGGATTTGCATAGATTCAAAAGAAATAAGGAGTTTTTATGAAGAGAGTAAACTGGCTTCTGGTGTGCCTGGTCTTGATCGGATTTGTGCTGGGAACAGTTCTGGCTCAGGTGTTTTCCGGTTCTTTCTTAAATTTTGGACAGGAATTCGGATTGACGAGCCCTGTGGAGCTTGACCTGGGATTTTTGGTGCTGACATTCGGACTGAAGCTGCACATTACCATTGCAGGTATTCTTGGAGTGGTGTTAGCCTTTATCGTATATCGATTTGTCCGTTAAACAGGGCAGAGGTGTCTGTCTGCTGCGCTTTGGCACTTTGGAGAAGGGTGTGGAAGGAGCGATGCAGATGAAAACACAGGCAGGAGAATTGCCGTACGAAAAATTTTTGAAGCACGGACCGGAACAGCTGACCCAGCAGGAGCTGCTCGCGATCATCCTGCGGACCGGAACAAAAGAAAAAAGTGCTCTGACGCTTGCCGGGGAGGTACTGGCTTTAGCCAGATATCCCAGGGAGGGGTTGCTGGGTCTCTATGATGTCACTTTGGACGAGCTGATGCAGATCAAAGGCATTGGTCTGGTGAAAGCGGTGAAGTTAAAGTGTCTGACGGAGCTGTCTATGCGGATCAGCAGAGCCAGTGCAAAAGAAGGACTGGTGTTTAATTCCCCGCATTTGGTGGCACAATATTTTATGGAGTCCATGCGGCACAGAGAGACAGAGTGCGTAATGATGGTGAGCCTTGACGGCAAAGGGCGTATGCTGGCGGAGAAAAAGCTTTCTGACGGCAGTGTAAGGATGTCCCTGATATCACCGCGCGAGATCTTTATAGGGGCGTTGCGTGTGAAAGCACTTAATTTTCTGCTGGTGCTCAATCATCCCAGCGGAGATCCCACGCCGAGCCGAATGGACAGAGAACTGACAAAGAGCGTGAGCGAACTCGGGGCGATGATGGACATTCTGTTGGTGGATCACATCATTATCGGGGATAACCGGTATGCAAGCTTTAGAGAACTGGGCTATCTGGAATAGGAGGAACAGCTGATGCTGGCGAATAACACTTACGGTATCGACCTTGGTACCAACAACATTAAGATCTACAGTCGGATGGACGACAACATTGTCGTGGAAAAGAATATGATCGCCATAGAGAATAAAAACACTTTGTTTGCCTATGGAGACTCCGCTTTTGAAATGTATGAGAAAGCACCGGGAAATATTCATATTTCTTATCCGCTTGCCAATGGTGTGATCGCCGATATCAAAAATATGGAGACTCTGATCCATTATTTTATCGGAGATATACAGAAAGGCAGCTATAAGCCGGCGGATTTCTACATTGCAGTACCCACGGATGTGACAGAAGTGGAGAAGCGCGCGTTCTATGATCTGGTGAAGGATGCCAATGTGAAGGCGAAGCGCATCATGGTGGTGGAAAAAGCGGTTGCAGACGGTCTGGGATTGGATATCGATGTGAAAAATTCACAGGGTGTTATCGTGGTAAACGTCGGATATGAGACAACAGAGATCTCCATCCTATCTCTGGGAGGGATTGTGTTGAGCCGGCTGATCAAGGTAGGCGGGCTCAAGTTTGACGAGGCGATAAGGGCTGCAGTCAGACGGGAATTTTCTCTGCTGATCGGCGGCAAAACAGCGGAAACGGTAAAAATGTCGCTGAAGGATATGGAAAAAGAAAAGAAAGGTGCACAGGTTTTCGGACGCGATATTGTAACCGGATTGCCGGTTGAGCGGGAGATCCCCACTAAATTGGTGAGCGATTGCCTGGAGGAGCATTTCCGGATGATCGTGGATAATGTGAAGGTTATTTTGGAACGCACGCCGCCTGAGCTGGCTGCCGATATTTATCGTCACGGGATCTATCTCACGGGAGGTGCGTCTCAGGTCAGTCATCTTGCGGAAAAACTGGCAAACGGGACCGGGTTAAAGGTTAATCTTGCCGAGAATCCGATCGGAAGCGTGGCTGTCGGATTATCGAAGATCATAAAGGATGACAATTATAAATCTGTTGCCTATGCGATCGAAGGGATGGGTAAATGAGTCCGGTTGTAAAGAGAAAAGGGGAGAGATTTACGCTGCCGGGTAAGTATCTCCTTTTTATATTGACGGCAGTCTGTATCATACTTATGCTTTTGTCATTCGGGACAAATGTGTTTGAAAAGCCTCTGAATACGGCATTGGGATACGTTGTGATCCCGTTCCAGACCGGAATTTCCAAGGCGGGCGAATGGATGGCCAACCGGTCGGAAGAGCTGGTGCAGATCAAGGAGTTGTTGAATGAGAATGAGAATCTGAAGGCACAGGTGGCGGCCCTGACGGAGGAGAACACCCTGCTTCAGCAGGATAAATATGAACTGAACCAGCTTCGGGCGCTTGTGGAGCTCGATGAACGGTACGGGGAATATAAGAAGACCGGTGCACGCATTATCGCGAGAGACTCCGGAAACTGGTATTCGTCTTTTGATATTGACAAAGGAAGCAATGACGGGATCGCAGAGGATATGAATGTTATAGCCGGCGGTGGTCTGGTCGGCAGAGTGACTGCGGTAGGTCCTAACTGGGCGAGAGTAACAGCCATTATATCCGATAACAGTAATGTCAGTGCACAGACATTGGTTTCGGGGGATAATCTGATCGTATCCGGAGATCTGAAAATGATGGCAGACGGCGTGATCGTATTCAGTAAGCTGGTGGATAGCAAAGATGTGGTGGTGGAAGGCGATAAGATTGTCACTTCCGACATAAGCGACAAATATCTGCCGAACATTCTGATCGGTTATATCCATACGATCAATCGGGACAACAATAATCTGACGAAATCAGGACTTATTACGCCGGCTGTGGATTTTGAACATTTAAGTGAAGTCCTTGTCATTACAGACCTGAAGCAGGTCACAGAAAAAGAGACAGAGGACGATGAGTAAAGGAGAGACCTATGCTCCGTAAAATAACGGTGGTTTGCCTGATCTTGATATGTTTTTTGCTGGAATCTTCAGTGTTTGGTCATTTTGCCATGGCGGGGATCGTGCCGAAGCTGATGATCATCCTGACGTCTTCTTTCGGATTCATGCGGGGAGAGGAAGAAGGGATGATGATCGGATTTTTATGTGGCCTGATCAGCGATGTGTTTTTTGGAGATGTCCTTGGTTTTTATGCGTTGATCTATACATACATCGGGTATACGAACGGAAAGTTTTCACGCATTTTTTATCCCGAGGATATCAAGCTGCCTATTGCGCTTATTATTGTCAGTGATCTGTCTTGCGGCGTAGTATGTTATATTCTGTTGTTCCTTCTGAGGGGGAAGTTCGATTTTCTCTATTATTTCAGGGGGGTGATCCTTCCTGAGGCACTGTACACGATCATAGTGACGGTGTTCTTGTATCCGGCCATTCTGAAGATAAATCAACTACTGGAAAAAAGAGAAAAAGGGAGCGTTCAAAAATTTGTTTGAAGAACTGCGGGAAAATATCATAAATTTCATAACAAGCAGACTGACCCTGCTCACGTTTCTGTTTGCCGGGTTGGCCGCAGTGCTGATCTATCGATGCTTTGATCTGCAGATCGTCCACGGCGAGGAGTATCTGAACGATTTTGTCCTGTCTACGGAAAAGACAAGGGATATTTCCAGTGCCAGAGGCAATATCATGGATCGGAACGGATATGTGCTGGCCTACAACGAACTGGCATATTCCGTTAAGATCGAGGATGTGTATGAGAGCACAAATAAAAACGCCAGAATGAATGAGACCATTTATCGGCTGATCAAGATGATCGAGAAGAACGGGGACAATGTGATCACAGACTTTAAGATCGTGGTCAATGAGGACGGAGACTTTGCGTTTACAGTGGAAGGAAGTTCACTGAATCGTTTTTTGGCGGATGTGTATGATCACGCCCAGACGGGCGACCTGACACCGGAAGAAGCGTCATCCACCCCTTTGGAGGTTATGCAGTCTCTGAGCAGGAACAAAGCTAAAAAAGGTTTTGCTTTCGGGATCGGAGATTATGCTGTGGACGGAGATAAATCCACGGATTTCATCCCGGGCAAAGGGTATACGAATGAGGAATGGCTTCAGATGGTGACGATACGGTTTGCCATGAAGAATACCTCTTACCGTAAATATATCGGTACGACCGTTGCCACAAATGTCAGTGAAAAAACCGTAGCGGTCATTATGGAAAATGTGGATGAACTGCCGGGCGTCACAATCGTGGAGGATACGGTGCGCCGGTATAATGACAGCAAGTATTTTGCGCATGTTCTCGGATATACAGGGAAAATATCCTCCGAGGAGCTGACGGGATTGAATGAGCAGGTTGCCGCGGCGGGCGGAAGTGCGGATACTTATACGGTCAGCGATGTGGTCGGAAAGAGTGGCCTTGAGGCATATATGGAGACTACGCTGCAGGGGAAAAAGGGATATGAAAAGGTAGTTACAAACGTTACCGGTAAGGTGATGGATATCATAGAGCGAACAGAGCCGACTGCGGGACAGGATGTGTATACGACGTTAGACAGAAATCTGCAGATAGCAGTTTATAATATCGTGGAGCAGAAGCTGGCCGGTCTCATCTCGGCCAAGATCGTGAACCAGAAAGAATACATATCGGGGGCAAATTCCTCCAGCTCGGATATCAAAATTCCGATATATGATGTATATTACGCGGTGATCAATAACAATGTGCTGGATATCAAACATTTCGGGGATCAGGATGCGGCAGAGACGGAAACGGTAGTTTATCAGGCATACCTGAATTACAAGGAACAGGTTTATGCGGTCTTGAGAAATGAACTGTTGGAAAAGAAAACGCCGTATAATAAGCTTTCCAAAGAGTATCAGGTATATGAGAGTAATATTGTATCCAGACTTGCGGGCAATGGTGTTATCATGTCTGAACTTGTTGACACAGAGGATGCAACGTATATCGCCTGGGCACAGGATGAAGTGATCAGCCTGAATGAATATCTGCAATATTGTATTGCAAAGAATTGGATCGATGTAGGAAAGCTGAATCTGGACGAAAAGTACTCGGATTCCGCCGAGATTTATGAAAAACTGGTAGAATATACGATCGATATGATCGATCACAATACGGAATTTCAGAAAAGATTTTATAAATATATGCTGTTGGGGGACAAGATTTCCGGAAAGCAGATCTGCATGCTTCTCTGTGAGCAGAATGCCATAGATGTGCCGCCGGCAGACGAAGAGGCTTTATACAGTGGTAAGATCAGCGCCTATACATTTATGATGAACCGGATCAAGAATCTGGATATCACACCGGCGCAGCTGGCACTCGATCCCTGCAATGCATCCGTTGTGATCACGGATGTGAACACAGGTCAGGTTTTGGCGATGGTATCTTATCCGGGATATGACAACAATAAGATGGCGAACTCTATAGATGCGGCTTATTATGCAAAATTAAACGCAGACAAGTCGCAGCCGCAGTTGAATTACGCAACGCAGTACAAGGCGGCTCCCGGATCCACATTTAAGATTGTGTCTGCGTCGGCTGGATTGATGGAAGGTGTGATCTCTTTGAATGATTCCATCAATTGTCTGGGAACCTATACAGCAGTCACCCCTTCCCCGCGATGCTGGAGGGTCATTGGTCACGGACCGGAAAATGTGACTACGGCGATCAGAGATTCGTGCAACTATTTCTTTTATGATGTAGGGTATAAGCTGGCGACTACCTCCGGTACCTACAATGAGCAGGAGGGACTTGATGCCTTATATAAATATGCGGATATGTTCGGGCTGAGTGAAAAGTCCGGTGTGGAGATCACAGAGTATAATCCGGAGGTGTCCTCCAAGGATCCGGTGCGTTCTGCGATCGGTCAGGGCAGCAACAGTTATACGACGGTCGGATTGGCAAGATATGCGGCTACCATTGCAAACGGTGGTACCTGTTATAATCTGACCTTATTGGATAAGGTGACGGATTCGCAGGGAAATCTGATCCGGGAATATGAACCGGATGTACGAAATGTGATCGAGATGCCGGATCAATACTGGAACGCACTGCACACCGGTATGCGACAGGTGGTGGAGAATAAAAAATATTTTGCGGATCTGGCAGTAAAGGTAGCGGGTAAGACCGGTACTGCTGAGCAGACAAAGTCCAGACCCAGCCATGCGTTGTTTATCTGTTATGCACCCTATGAGACGCCGGAAATCTCTATTGCCACGAGAATTCCGTTCGGCTATTCCTCCGACTATGCGGCTCAGCTCACCCGGGATGTGATCAAATATTATTACGGCTTGGCTGAGGAGGATGAATTGATCAACGGTACTGCTGATACACCTGATGACGGTGTGTCCAATGAACTTTAGGAGGATGGGAAATCATGAAAGATGTAGTACTGATAAAAAGTTTTTCAAACGGAATAAGGCTGCATTTAAATGCGGAGTGTCCATTCGAACAGATCATTGACGAGGTGGCGTTCAAGTTTGCTGAAGCAAAGAATTTCTTCGGACGCAGCAGTATGGCTTTGGCTATAGAAGGCAGGGAATTGACAGAGACTGAAGAGATCCATATCCTGGAAACCATACGCCGTAACAGCCGGGTGAATATCGTATGTATCGTCGGCCGGGATGAGGCGACGGACAAGATGTTCATCAAAGCCTTGCACAAGGTGGATAAAAAGCTTAATCTGCCTTCGGCGGGAGACGATGGGCAGTTTTATAAAGGATCCCTTCGCGACGGGCAGGTGATCGAGACAGATGAAAGTATCGTGATAGTGGGAGATGTGCTTCCGGGCTGCTCTGTTATCTCGGCAAAGAATATCATTGTGCTGGGAGGTCTGTACGGAGAAGCTTTTGCCGGAGGAAACGGGAAAGAGGGGGCTTATATCGTAGCGCTTGAAATGGAGCCGGAAAGATTAAAGATCGGCGATTTCAAATATAAAAGCAGCGGAAAAACCGCGAGATGGGGCATCCGCCCTAAAGTACAACCGAAGATTGCGCATGTAAAAAAACAGAAGATCGTCTTTGACGCACTTACCAAAGATTTACTGGGGGCTTTCTGATCCGGCTTTGCGGTGTGAACTCAAAGTTTCCCAGGGGACGACGTATTTCCATAAAACAGCAAAAAGAATGGAGGTTTAAGCTATGGAAAACGAGTCTGGAAAGCAGAACTGCGAGGTAATTGTTGTCACGTCAGGAAAAGGCGGTGTGGGGAAGACCACCACATCCGCAAATGTAGGAACAGGTCTGGCAATGTTGGGGAAAAAGGTATGCCTTATCGATACCGATATCGGATTGCGGAATCTCGATGTGGTCATGGGACTGGAGAATCGTATTGTTTACAATCTGGTGGATGTAGTCGAGGGAAACTGCCGCGTCAAGCAGGCGCTTATCAAGGATAAACGTCATCAGGGGCTGTATTTGATGCCTTGTGCACAGACGAGAGATAAAAGTTCGGTATCTCCGGGACAGATGATCAAGGTGATCGAACATTTGAAGGAACAGTTTGATTATGTGATATTGGATTGTCCTGCGGGAATCGAACAGGGATTTCAGAATGCCATTGCCGGTGCGGACAGAGCACTTGTGGTTACCACGCCGGAGGTATCGGCTATCCGTGATGCGGACCGGATCGTTGGTCTTTTGGAGGCTAACGGCTTCAAGCAGATCGACCTGGTCATCAATCGGCTGCGCCAGGATATGATCAAACGGGGCGATATGATGTCAGCTACGGATGTAGTGGATATTCTGGCTATTCCGTTGATCGGGATCGTGCCTGATGATGAAAATGTAGTGATCTCCACGAACCAGGGAGAGCCTCTTGTGGGAAGCGGTTTTCCTGCCGGGATCGCATACAGCAACATTGTGCAGAGAATTCTGGGTAAAGAAGTACCGTTTATCAATATGGAAAGAGGGATCTCTTTCTGGACTAAAGTGACCGGAATCTTTCACAGAGCATAAGGAGGGGGTTGTATGAGATATTTTTTTCATAGAAAGAGCTCCTGCCAGGTTGCGAAGGATAGATTGAAAATACTGCTGATCTCAGACAGGGTCAGCTGTTCGCCGGAGGTTATGGAGCTGATCAAAGCAGATATCATAAAGGTGATCTCAAAATATATGAAGATCGACACCATGAATATGGACATACAGATCCAGGCAAAGGGGAGTAAGAACAACGGACGGAATAAAACCCCTGTATTATATGCAAACATCCCTATCCTCGATCTGCACAGCAAATGAAGAAAGTTCACAGACCGTGAACTGACGATGAAGGTTAAAGGTTATGTTTCGAAACTATAGGTTAAGGGATTATGATTTTAAATTAATACTTATGGTCTCTCTGCTGGCTGCCATTGGTGTAGTAGCCATTGGCAGTGCGGAGGAGAGTCTGCAGCAGAAACAGATGTTCGGCGCGATCGCCGGATTTGTGATGATGATCGGTTTGTCCTTTGTCAACTATCAGAGTATTCTGAAGATGTACTGGCTGATCTACGGGGGGAATCTGGTGCTGCTTCTGATGGTCATGATCGTGGGGCAGGATCATAAGGGGGCACAGCGATGGATCCAGATCGGCTCCCTTACCTTTCAGCCATCAGAAACTGCAAAAATTTTGTTGATTTTATTCTTTGCACAGTTTATTATGAAATATAGGGAAAAAATAAACTCGCTGAAGATGCTGTGCATATGCGCGGCATTGATAGGAGTGCCGTGGGAACTGATCCATATCCAGCCGGATCTGTCGACCAGTATTATGATATTATTGATCTTTTGTGTGATCATGTTTGCGGGCGGCATCAGTTGGAAATATATCGGAGCTGCGTTGATCGTGGGTGTGCCGGCGCTGATCATTTTGGTGTCGATCGCAGTCCGTCCCGATCAGACGATCTTGGAGGATCACCAGCAGAAAAGAATTCTTGCATTCATCAATCCGAAGGAATATGCTACGGAGGAGGCTTATCAGCAGCTGAATTCCGTTACGGCGATCGGTTCCGGACAATTGGACGGGAAAGGATACAAGAATAATTCCATTACATCCGTAAAAAACGGGGACTTTATCTCGGAGGCACAGACAGATTTTATTTTTTCCGTGATCGGAGAAGAATTTGGATTTAAGGGATGTGTTGCAGTCATCCTGTTGATGATGGGGGCAGCCATGGAATGCATAGCGGTAGCAAGAAGAGCCAAAGATATGGGGGGGCGGATCATTGCTGCGGGAATGGGAGGTTTGATCGCATTTCAGAGCTTCATCAATATCGGTGTGACGACGTTCCTCATTCCGAATACCGGTCTGCCGTTACCGTTTGTAAGCTACGGCCTGACTTCGCTGATGAGCTGCTTTATCGGTATCGGTTTTGTTCTAAATGTAAGACTGCAATCGGGACATAGTGCAGCAGGACAACAGATATAATGGGATGAGAGGGTAAACAAATGAATATTGCATTGATCGCACATGATGCGAAGAAAAAACTTATGCAGAACTTTTGTATTGCTTATCGGGGGATACTGAGCAAAAATGAGCTTTATGCCACAGGGACAACCGGGCGTCTTGTGGAAGAGGTTACAAATCTCACGGTGCACAAATATCTGGCAGGGCATTTGGGTGGAGAACAGCAAATGTGTGCCCAGATCGAACACAATGAGATCGATCTGGTGATCTTTCTACGGGATCCGCTCACCCGTCAAAAGCATGAACCTGAAATAAACAATGTGATGAAATTATGTGATATGTACAATATTCCGTTGGCTACAAATCTTGCCAGCGCAGAACTTTTGATCAAATCTCTTGACAGAGGAGATCTGGAGTGGCGCGAGATTTATAAATAGCATATCTGTTCCGGGAAGCTGACGGATAAGTGAAAAGAGGATTAATAATGAGGATAAAACGTAACCTAAGCCTTATGCTTGCGGGAGTGCTGGCAGTTTTTTCTCTGACAGGCTGCGGGAGGCTGAAATACGATATGGATTATCGTTCAGTATCGGGCATCAGCAGTTTTCAGGTGACGGTGAACGAAAAAGCCGATATGGCAAAGCCCTTTGCGGCTGATATCTGCGTGGTAGACGGTGATGTCATGGATGATGAGGCCATTGATATGGCGGGAGCGGAGGCTGCTGCGTTGTTTGATCTGAGCGGGAAGAATGTCATCTATTCCAAGAATGCTCACGAAAGGCTTTATCCGGCCAGTCTGACCAAGGTTATGACAGCGCTTGTGGCGTTAAAGAACAGTTCTCCGGATCAGATGCTCACCGCAACGGATGCGGTCAGGATCACAGAGTCCGGTGCCCAGGTGATCAACTTAAAGCCCGGGGATACCATGACATTGGATCAGGCGCTGCATATCTTGCTCATGTATTCCGCAAATGACGTGGCCAATCTGATCGCAGAAAACGTTGGCGGCAGTGTTGACCATTTCGTGGAAATGATGAACGATGAAGCAAAACTGATCGGGGCGACCAACACGCATTTTGTCAATCCGCACGGGCTGACCAATGAAGACCATTATACGACAGCATACGATCTGTACCTGATCTTTAATGAAGCGGCCAAGTATGATATCTTCAATGAGATCATTCAGATGTCTTCCTATCAGACCACTTATACATTGGCGAACGGTAAGACAAAAGAGGTCAGCTATAACACGACAAACCGGTTTGTGAAGAATGATGTACAGGCTCCGGCCAATATCAATGTTATCGGCGGCAAAACGGGAACAACGAATGCTGCCGGACACTGTCTGATCCTGTTGTCCAGAGATTCATCAGGGTCTCCGTATATTTCGGTCATTTTAAGAGCGGAGACAAATGATTACCTATACCAGAAAATGGTGGAATTGCTGGGACAGATCGACTGACAAATTAAAATAAATAGTGGTTGTTTTTTAGCAGGGAATAATCTATAATGGACATATAAGGAATAGCGTTGTGACACAGTGCTTTTGTGCGGCGCAACTACAAACATACGACAGGAGGGTACCAATGGTTCAGTTAATTGTAGGAGAGAAGGGTAAAGGCAAGACAAAACAGTTGTTGGATAAGGTGAACAGTCAGATTAAGGATGTTGCCGGCAATATTGTGTATTTGGATAAAAGCACAAAGCATATGTTTGAATTAAATAATAAGGTTCGTCTGATCGATGTGTCCCAGTACATGATCGAGAACAGCAGTGAGTTTATCGGGTTTGTATGTGGTATCCTTTCACAGGATCATGATCTTCAGCAGATGTATTTTGACAGTTTTTTGAAGATCGCTGTCCTGGATGTTGCTGATATGGAAAAGGTTGTCGGGAAACTGTCCAAGCTGAGTGAGCAGTTCGGTGTGGATTTTATCCTCAGTATATCCTGTGACGAATCGGTACTTCCTGAGAGCTTGAAGAGCATGGTTATTATCTCTCTTTAACAGGCGGATAAGATATTTTTACAGTAAGCAAAAGCCTCGGACTTTTTCCGGGGCTTTTCAATGGATTGGGAACAGTTGTAAATAAGACGGGGCTATTTCGCAGCTTCTGCGGAGGAATGAAGGTTGGCGGCTAAGAGAAAGCATACGAATAAAATAAAAAAATACAGAAAACCGCTGAATCTGAACATCGGCATGCTGATCTTTGCTGTGATCTTTATTTATGTGGTTGTGTGTGTGTTCCTGTATCTGCAGACGGGACATATGGTCAGATACGAGGTGCAGAAAGGATCTCTTGCGACAAATAATATTTACCGCGCGATCGCCATCCGGGATGAAGCGGTTGTCAATACGCCGACTGCCGGATATGCGAATTATTATGCGAACGAGGGAGAGCGGGTCGCGGCAGGGGATCTGGTCTATATTATCGATGAGACAGGTCATCTCAATGAGGAGCTGGAAAGCATTAACCTCGGCGAAAATGTGCTCAGTGAAAAGAATCTTCTGGAATTTCGAAGCGAATTGGCTAATTTTTCCCATGGATTTGATCGTACGGATTTCCTTTCGGTTTATGATGAGAAGAACTCTCTGAACAGTACGGTGAAGAAGCTGGCAAGCGCCAATATGCTGGAAAGTTTGAACCGCATTGATTCGACAAACGGTGTGACCAGCGTGGTCAATCGTTGTTATGCACCGCAGACAGGTGTGGTCTGCTATTGGGTGGACGGATATGAAAGCCTTACGGCAGATCAGGTTTCGAAGGATATGTTCGATAAAAAGAGTTATGAGGAAAAGAAGAAACTGCTGCTGGGGAATTCCCTCCTGGAGCGGGAAAGTGCGGCGTATAAGTTGTCCACCAACGAAAAATGGTCCATTGTCGTTCCGGTGGAATCGGCTGAGCGAGGAGCCGAGCTGGAGGCAGAAGGTTATATAAAAGTCCGGTTCCTGAAAAACCAGTATGAGTCCTGGGGGGCGACAAAGCTTCTGAATAATGGGGACGGAAATCATTATCTGCAATTGTCCTTTACGAATTCCATGATCACTTTTGTGGGTGACCGATTTCTGGAAGTAGAGCTTTTGCTGGATGATGAAGCGGGGCTGAAGATTCCGAATTCGGCAATTGTGGATAAAGAATTCTATCTGATCCCTGAGGAGTTTGTCACCGTCGAGGGAGAGGCATCCGGAAAAGGCAGAGTGATCAAGCAGTATGTCACTGATGCAGGGGAGGTTTCCACAAAAGATTTTGAGATCTCCATCTACAATTACGATGAAAAAGAGGGCGAGTATTACGTGGATGCCACATTCCTGAATGCGGCGGATATACTGTATAAGAAAGACAGCCAGGATAATTTCGTGGTGAGCAAGCGGGCAACGCTGACCGGAGTTTATAATGTAAATAACGGGTTTGCTGATTTCAGACAGATCAATATCCTGTCGCAGAATGATGAATATTCCATCGTGAGTTCCAATACAAGATATGGGTTGAATGTATACGATTATATTGCATTAAATGCAGAGTCTGTACACGAGGATCAGTTTATCAACGAATAAGGAATAAGGAGAAGAGGAAGGGACTGTTATGATCCGGGAAAACATGGAACAGGTTCAAAGGAAAATAGATGCCGCCTGCAGGAAAGCGGGCAGGGAGTCTTCGGAGGTTACCCTGATCGCGGTCAGCAAGACCAAACCGATAGAGATGCTCAAAGAAGCCTATGAGGCGGGAGCCAGGGATTTCGGTGAAAACAAGGTTCAGGAGCTGATGGAGAAGATCCCGGCTATGCCAAAGGATATCCGGTGGCACATGATCGGACATCTGCAGCGAAACAAAGTGAAATACATCATCGACAAAGTGTACCTGATCCACAGTGTGGACAGTCTGCGCCTGGCAGAGGAGATCAGCAAAGAAGCTGTAAAACACGATCTGACCGCAAATATTCTTGTGGAGGTCAATGTGGCCGGAGAGGAAAGCAAGTTCGGAACGTCGCTTCAGGAGGCGGAGAAGCTGGTGCTTGCCATAGCGAAATTGCCGGGGATCTGTGTGAAGGGACTTATGACTATCGCCCCTTTTGTGGAAAATGGAGAGGATAACCGAAAATATTTTCAAAATATGAAGCAATTGTCTGTTGACATCTTGCATAAAAACAACGATAATATAAATGTTGGTCAGGTCCTGTCGATGGGTATGACAGGGGATTATACAGTCGCCGTGGAAGAAGGTGCTACTTACGTGCGTGTCGGCACGGGCATTTTTGGTGAGCGGGACTACAAAAAGGAGAGTTAATACGATGGGTGTGATGGACAAGTTTCTGAACTATATGAAGCTGAACGACGAGGATGATGATATCTACGATGATGATTATCTCGATGATGAAGATGAGATCGAGGAGCCTGCGCCTAAGAAAACGGCAAGCTCAAGAGCAGCTAAGGATCAGGATGATATGTACGAAGAGCGTCCGGCGAGAAAGGCGACCATCAATAAAGTGACACCGATCCGGCAGAATGTGACGCGCAAGTCTGCCAACGGTATGGAGGTGTGTGTGATCAAGCCCAGTAATGTTGAGGATGCGCGCGAGATCACGGAGACTCTTTTGGCGAATCGTACGGTTGTGCTGAATCTGGAAGGCATCAATGTGGATATTGCGCAGCGGATCATTGATTTTACTTCCGGCTCCTGCTTTGCGATCGGCGGAAATCTGCAGAAGATTTCACATTATATCTTTATCATTACACCGGCTAGTGTGGATATTTCCGGAGATTTTCTGGACAATCTGAGCGGTTCTTTTGAGATGCCTTTGGGCGGAATGCAGTAATGTATCGACAGGAATTGAAAATCAAGTAAGCGGGCTTCCCTGACCGGGAAGCCTTTTTAGGAGAAAAACATGGCACAGAGATTAAACGTATTGTATAATAAGAAACCCTGTTATGATATTGTTATCACACAGGATTTTGACGGTTTGGCGGATGAGTTGACAGCGCTTGGGGTGGCGGAAAAGAGGTTATGCATCGTCACGGATTCCAAAGTTGATGAATTGTATGGACAGGAGGTACTTTCGCTGCTTGACGGGCATTGCCGTAAAGCGGTGAAATATGTGTTCCCTGAGGGGGAAGAGAACAAAAATCTGGATACGGTCAGGAAACTATATACCTTCCTGATCAATGAGGGATTTGACCGGAAAGATATGTTGATCGCGCTCGGCGGCGGTGTTGTAGGAGACCTGACCGGTTTTGCGGCGGCTACCTATCTGCGCGGTATTGATTTTCTGCAGATCCCGACTACCCTTTTGTCTCAGGCTGACAGCTCGATCGGCGGCAAGACGGGTGTGGACTTTGACGGATATAAAAATATGGTGGGTGCGTTTAAGATGCCCAAACTGGTATATATGAATTTATCCACACTAAACACGCTGGAAGAGCGACAGTTTTATTCCGGATTCGCGGAGGTGATGAAATCCGCATTGATCAAGGATGCGCCGTTTTATGAGTGGCTTATTGAAAATATGTATGAGATCTGCGATAAAGATCTGAATATCCTCGAGGAGATGGTGCTGCGCAGCTGTGATATCAAGAGGCGCGTGGTGGAAAAGGATCCCACGGAACAGGGAGAGAGAGCTCTGCTGAATCTGGGACATACGATCGGACATGCCATCGAGAAGGCAAAACATTTTGAACTGTATCACGGGGAATGTGTGGCGCTCGGGACGGTGGCTGCGGCGTATATTTCCTGGAAAAAAGAGCTTTTATCCATGGATGAATATTACGAGATCAGAGATATGTTTGTGCCGTTCAACCTGCCGATCACCGTTGAGGATATCGATCCGCAGGAGATCCTGAAACTGACGAAATCCGATAAAAAGATGAGCGCCGGAAAGATCCGGTTTATCCTGTTGAAGAAGATCGGAAAAGCGGTGATCGACAGTACGGTCACAGATGAAGAGATTCTTGCGGCGATCAATGAGATTTATTTCAGCGATGAGGATGCGCGCGCCTGATCGCGGATAATTGGTGAGGATAAGGGAAAATGAAGCTATCAGGGAAAAGAATGCTTTGTGTGGATGCCGTATTGCTTGCGGTATTACTGTTTGCGGATCAGTTTACGAAGCATCTGGCTGTTCTGAAATTAAAAGGGCAAGAGGTGTTCGTGTTGATCGACGGCGTTTTGGAATTGGATTATCTGGAGAATAGAGGCTCTGCATTTGGCATGCTGCAGGATCAGAAATTTTTGATCGTCGCGGTGGATCTTATATTTATGGCGGTGCTTCTGTTCTTGCTGTTTAAGCTTCCGGCAGATCGCAGGTATGTAAAACTGCATATTCTCATGACCATGGTGATGGGCGGCGGGATCGGCAATATGATCGACAGACTGCGCCTGGATTACGTGGTGGATTTTATCTCGTTTGTGTTGATCCATTATCCGATCTTTAATGTGGCGGATATTTATATTGTGGTGGCAGTGATTCTGCTTTTTATCCTGTTTGTATTTGTGTATAAGGAGGAGGATCTGACGTGGATGAATTTGTCTTTCAAATAGCGGAAGATATGGAAGGTGAGCGTATTGACCGGTGTGTCAGTATGCTCATTGATTCTTTATCGCGCTCTTTTATCCAGAAAATGATCGGGGAAGGCCGGGTCAAAGTGAACGGCGAGACGATAAAGAACAGTTATCGGGTATGCGCGGAAGATGAGGTGCGGTTCCTGTTGCCGGAAGCAGTGGAGCCCGATATCCGGCCGGAGAATATACCGCTTGAGATTCTGTATGAAGATACGGATGTGATCGTGGTCAATAAGCCGAAGGGAATGGTGGTGCATCCGGCGGCAGGGCATTACACGGGAACGCTGGTGAATGCGTTAATGTTTCACTGCGGAAAAGAACTTTCCGGGATCAACGGTGTGATGCGCCCGGGGATCGTCCATCGGATCGACAGGGACACTACCGGCTCGATCATTGCCTGTAAGAATGACAAGGCGCATAATTGCATCGCCGGACAGCTGAAGGAACATACGGTGACGAGACGTTATCACGCGATCTGTTACGGTGTATTGCCTGACGATGAGGGAGTGATCGATAAACCGATCGGAAGACATCCGACGGATCGGAAAAAGATGGCTGTAAACGAGCGGAATGGCAAACGGGCTGTGACACATTACCGCGTGCTGAAGCGTTTTGCGAAATATACTTATGTGGAATGTGTTCTGGAAACGGGAAGAACACATCAGATCCGCGTGCATATGGCGAGTATCGGACATCCGCTGTTGGGGGATGAAGTGTATGCGGTCGGGAAGAGATCGCCTTATCGCCTGGAGGGACAGTGCCTGCACGCAAAGATCCTGGGCTTTTCGCATCCTGCCGACGGCAGATATGTGGAAACGGATGCGCCGCTTCCGGCATATTTTGTACATTTGCTGGATATTATGGAGGTGTAGCGGCTTTGCAGGCGGGTTCATGCGGGGGCCGGGAGACGACTGAAGGGGAAGAAGGCGGCGGGGCCGGCTGCCTGTAAATGACCTCGATTTTCAACATATTGCATAAATTTTATAAAAAAAATATTGTTTTGTATGGCATAATCACTTATAATAGATACAGAATTGTAAAATCGGAGGTGAAGCTATGAATACGGTGATCACTATCGGAAGGCAATTTGGTTCAGGCGGCCGGGAGATTGGGGAGAAAGTGGCGGAGTATTTCGGCATCAAGTGCTATGACAAAGAGTTGTTGACACGCGCTGCCAAGGAAAGCGGATTTTGCGAGGAGATGATCCAGAATCACGACGAGCGACCGACCAACTCTTTCTTGTATAATCTGGTAATGGATACGTATTCTTTTGGCTATAACACATCTTCTTTTGTGGATATGCCGATCAGCCACAAGGTATTTCTGGCACAGTTTGATACGATCAAAAAGATTGCAGGCGAGGGTCCCTGCGTGATCGTGGGCAGGTGCGCGGATTATGCTCTGGCGGAGCAGAAAAACTGTGTGCATCTGTTTATTTACGCAGACGAAAAATCCAAGGCAAAACGGATCATGGAGCGATACCAGCTTTCAGAAGGGAAGGCCAGAGAGATGATCCTGAAAAAAGACAAGCAGAGACAAAGCTATTATAATTACTATTCCTCCAAAAAATGGGGGCGTGCCGACAGCTATGACCTGTGCGTGAACAGCAGTGTACTCGGGATCGAGGGAACGGTAAAGCTGATCGCACAGTATGTGGAAGATTATGAGAAGCGCGGTGCGGAATAATAAATCAATATTGTAATGCGAGAAATGAAATACAGACAACAGATGATTTCGGTGACGGACACAAGAGGGGGATTGTCGAATGGCTTATTTCAGTACCGGGAAAGCGACAATTGGCAAAGAATTACAGTTGATCAAAGCAGATAAAGAGTTTTACGGCTTCATCGGATATGAAAATCCGCTGTATCTGGAACAAAGCGTGCACAAGTCTGACTGGCCGAAGGTGAAGGCTGCGATCATGGAAGCTTTTGCTACGGGCGGACAGACGATGGAGGCTTACCGTACGATCTTTCCGGACGGAAGTGTACAGTGGGTCGTGGCGGATATCCGGCGCAAAGAGTACGGCACTGCAGAACAGGTTGTGGAGCTGAACATTCAGTCGATCGAAGAACTGGAGCAGGATTTTTGCCGATTAGGAGACACGATACAGGAATATGGTGTATATCTGGACATTCTGGATGAACTGTTTTTTCGGTATGATATCGAGAAGGACAGTCTGACTCTCTTTATTGGCGGCGAAAAACAGAGAATGGATCTGTATAGCGGCAGCCTGAACGGTTGGGAGGAGGCGCTGATACAGAAGGGAGCTTTCGGAGACAGGGATAAATACCGTGAAGTATTTGACGAGATGTGTAATGATCTTCAACAGGGAACAAGGCATTTTTCGCATGAATTGCAGCTGCCGAATCTGATCCACGGAGACTCTAAGGAACTGTATCTGTTCAAGGGGAAAACGATCGCGGACAGTGCGGGAGAACTGCGGGTGTTTGGCTGTGTTTATAGCATTGCCAAGAATTCCAGACGGAAAAAGACTGCGTTGGGGGCGGACGCAGCCAGAGATGAGATGACCGGGCTCCTCACCAAACAGACGATCGTGGATTATATTCAGAAGTCCATGATCAATAAGACAAGTAAACTGTCCTATCTGTGTGTGATGGATGTCGATAATTTTAAATATGTGAATGATAATTTCGGGCATATGTTCGGGGATGAGGTTCTGATCACGGTCGCGGATATTATCAAGGATGCGGTGGAGGACTGCGGTGTAGCCGGAAGGATCGGCGGCGATGAGATGATGATCTTCATTGAAAATGTTGCAGACCGGGCGGAGCTGAAAAGTGTGCTGCGGACTATTCGTACAAATGTGGAGTGGGCATACAAGGGAGTGCGGGATGACCTGCATCTGAGCTGTTCCATGGGAGCGGCAGCATGGCCGAAGGATGCGGACAATTATGACGATCTGTTTAAGATCGCGGATAAAATGCTGTATAGGGCGAAGGAAAACGGCAAAAACCGCTATATTATTTATACGCCTGAGATCCATGGAAATCCGCTCGAGAATACAGTTGCCAATGTACCTGTGGTCAAGAACAATACCATGGGGACAAATAAGGAACACTTTATTTTGGAATTGACAGAACAATTTCTGCTGAAATCCATTTTTACGGTACAGATGACGATTGATTGTGCCGGACCGATGTTTGATCTGGCGCAGGTCAATGTGTTATATGAAGAACCGGTGTATAAACCTATGCACTGGAGGGCTGACGGTGCTGCATATGAGGAATTTGATATTTCCTTTATGCATACTACCAAGTTCAGAGCTTTGTTCAACGAAGATCATCTGGCGGTGATCAATCATACGGTGGATCTGGAATTCAGCTGTCCCAGAGCATATGAAGTGTTGAAAGCGCATAATGTTAATGCGGCCTTGATTTATGAGATGAATCATAAGGTGCCCGGATATGTGTTGTTTTTGAAGGAAGGACATTCCTCCAGATTGTGGTCGGAATCGGATAAAGTGTATCTGAACCTGATCGCAAAGATGATCGATCTGGTGATCGGAGGCAAATAAAACCCTTCAGGCAGGCGGTGCTGAAATAAGTAGTTGAGGATTGAGGGAAAGTATTATGGCGAATATATACACAGGTATAGCTGTTATTGACAGAAAACTGCAGATTGCGAGAGCGGATGAACTGTTTTATGAATACATTGGATCACAGAATTATGCCTCTGTAGCGGGAAATGTGCATGCGGAGGATATTGATCTGCTGAAGAAAACAGTCGATGAGCTGGAGGTCGGTAAGGCGGCAGATCCGTTTGTGATCCGCATGGAAAATGCGGAAAACGGAGCTTATCACCATGTCTTGGTGCAGCTGCAGGCATTTATGGGGGCGGACGGGCAGGAATCGTTTGTCGAAATGCGGATCCAGGATATTGATCAGTTGGCGGATCGCTTTGCGGATATCTGTGATGAAAATGAACTTTGCAATGAATTCCTTGAACTTTGGGGGGAGAAATTATTTATTTACAACGCGGAAAAAGACCTGATGCAG
Organism: uncultured Lachnospiraceae bacterium; assembly: GCA_902796105.1. Classification (GTDB taxonomy): domain Bacteria; phylum Bacillota; class Clostridia; order Lachnospirales; family Lachnospiraceae; genus Acetatifactor. The sequence continues at coordinate 22,983 of CADBNO010000155.1, forward strand.
GTTTTTAACGGCGGAAATAAAAACAGAGTTTTCACCTGCAGAGGCACTTTTGAGGAGTTTCGAAATTATATCACCAAAGAGAGAAAGCTGGAAACGGAATATACGGAAAGTTTCCGGGAGTTTTGCGGGAATGTATTAAACGGTGTAAAGAATTTTGAGGGGAAGCTGGCATTCGGAGCTGCGGGAGAGGAAGGCGTAGTGCATTTCCTGAAGGGCAGGACTTCCCGGAATAGTAAAGGCGAGCAGATCGTGTTCGGGTATCTGCTGCGCAGAAACAGGGATGGCAGCAATTGCGCGGAGCGGATCCAGGAAGAGTTTGAAACAGATGTGACAACGGGGCTTTTGACCAAGAAGGCAATTCTGAATTATACGGAAAATCTGTTACATAGAAAACCCAAATACAATGTAAATCTTTGTATTATAGATATTGATAATTTTAAGGCTGTGAACGATACCTTAGGGCATATGTTCGGAGACGAAGTGCTGGCCAAGGTGTCCGGCGTCATCAAGGAAGCGGTAAAAGGCAAAGGGATCGTAGGGCGTATCGGCGGGGACGAGATTTTTGTCGTGCTGGAGGGCATTAATAATCTGTCTGACCTCAGAGGAGTGCTGCGAAGTATCCGTAATGATGTGGAGTGGGCTTATATGGATCGGAAGGAAGTACCGAAGGTTACCTGTTCCATCGGCGTATCTACGTATCCTACGGACAGTCAGGTATATGATGATCTGTTCCAGATTGCGGATAAAATGCTTTACCGCGCGAAGCAAAAAGGCAAAAACCGTTATATCATCTATGCGCCTGATGTTCATGGGGATGTGTTGCATGGCGAGACCGAGGCTGTAGTTCAGAACAGCACGGCTACCAGACAGGACAAGGAAGATCTGGTGTTAAAGTATATCACTTATATGGCAAAACAGATCAACAGACCGCTCAATATGTGGTTGGGCGAGATCGGCATGGCATTTGCACTGGATGAGATCCGCCTGATCTACGGTGAGGACGGAAAGACCCTGCTGGAGAATTTCTGGAGCGCAGACAATTCCCCCAGACCGTATGAGGATGACATGATCAGTTTTGTCCATGAGGAGAATTTTGGTCACCTTTACAGAGAGCACGATATGGCCGTGATCGATAAGCTTGATCTGATCGAACAGCTGTGTCCGCAAACGTTCCGCTA
>CADBNO010000156.1 GCA_902796105.1 uncultured Lachnospiraceae bacterium
AAAAAACAATCCATAGACAAAAGCAAAATGAAACCCGCCGTCAAATTGATTTTTGGCAATTTTCTGTTCATCCTTGCGAACCACCGCGGCAATCTTATAGCTGTTATGCATCAAGGCAATGCAGGCGATCAGAACCAGTATGGCCACAACCGGCAGGAATTTCCCGTAAAATACGCCATATTGTTCTACATCCGCTGTCTGTTCCAAACTCTTCCGGAAGAAAAAGAAACCGAGCCAGACAGGCAAATGTCCCAAAAGCGCAACCAGAGTAAGCGGAAAAGTATTTGAGGCCACAGCCGCCACCTGTGTCGTAAACGCTTCCTGTCCGCGCATGCCTTCTGTAACCCCTTTTTTCGCGCGTCCCCGGCTTCCCTGATAGACAAAAGCCAAAAACAGAAAGACCAGGATCTCCGCGAGCAGCATTGCTGCGGCATATCCCATGCCGCGATACATCGCAGCAAAATTCTCCTCTCTCAGTAATGCGCTCACTTTATCACCGTAATTACCGCAAAACTTAACCAGAAGAATAGCGAACAGCAAAATGCAGATCTGCCGCATGACATAGGAGATCACAGCCGGGAGTTCCGTTCCCTCTCCCTGGAAAAATCCGAGCATGATCGTTATCAGTGTGCGGAAAAAGAGGATTGGCGCCAAAATACGGATCATGGCTACACTATAGCCAAGCCCCAGTACCGTTTCGCCCAACACCCCTGCTCCGGCAAAAAGCGCCAGACTGCCTGCCGCTCCGAAGATCAAACCGAGCACCACAACATTTTTCCGTAATTTCTGTGCATTTTTGTACTGACCCTTGCCTGTACGATTTTTCAACAGCTTCGCAAGGGTATCTTCCAGCCGGTATGTCAGCAGGATCGCCAACAGCAGAAAACTCTCATATGCCGCCGCAAAATAGGCGATACCGTTATCGCCCAGAAAATTTCCTATGATCATCAGGCTGATCGCCCCTACCACATAAGAGGCAAACTCTACCTGTCTTTTCTTTCGTTCCACCTGATTCATCCGTTTATCCTCTCAATCTCTGGTAATTCCCAGTGCAAGCAATACAGCCTCCTGTTTGCCTTCCATGACCGCGGCATCCTCTTCCGTCATATGATCGTACCCACATAAATGGAACATGCTGTGTGCCACCAGGAATGCAAATTCACGTTTCTCACTATGTCCGTAGCTCTGTGCCTGCTCCCTTATTTTGTCCGCGGATAATATGATATCTCCCAAAACCAGTTCCCCGCTGTCCGGGTCGAAATAATCCGCTTCACGCATCTCAACCGGGGCAAAATCTCCGGGATTCTCAAAATCCACGTTGGGAAAGGACAAAACGTCAGTCTCCCGATCGATCTCCCGATATTCCCGATTATACGTCCTGATCCCCGCATTGTCTGTCACCAGCACATTCACACAGGCCTCGTACGGACAGCCTTCTGCATTCAGAACCTGTTCCGCCACCTGTCTGGCCAGCGGCTCCGCTTCGAACGCAAATGTATCTTCAATCCCCTCATCAAACTCCATATACAGTGTCATTTATTCTCTCCTCTTGTCCAAAAACAGATTACCGTTCTCCCTGCGTTCTCCCCGCATGCCGTTCCTTTCCTTTGTTTTTGTGCTTCTCTTTAGCCTCGTAATCATCGTAGGCTTTCACGATCTTTTGTACCAGCGGATGTCTGACAACATCTTTGCTCGTCAGATTACAAAAGGAGATCCCTTCAATCCTGTTCAGAACCCTGACCGCAATATCCAATCCCGAGATACTCCCTGCCGGCAGGTCTTTCTGGGAACCGTCTCCTGTCACCACGACTTTTGAGCCGAATCCGATACGGGTCAAAAACATTTTCATCTGGGCAGGTGTAGTATTCTGCGCCTCATCGAGAATGATATACGCATTATCCAGCGTTCGCCCACGCATATAGGCTAACGGTGCAACCTCGATCAGCCCCTTTTCCATATTCTTGTTAAAGCTTTCTGCGCCCATGATCTGATACAGTGCATCATATAGCGGTCTGAGATAGGGATCCACCTTGCTTTGCAGATCTCCGGGCAGAAATCCGAGCTTTTCTCCGGCCTCGATCGCAGGTCTGGTCAGAATAATACGCTCAACTTCATTATTCTTGAATGCAGTGATCGCCATAGCCATTGCCAGATAGGTTTTGCCGGTTCCCGCGGGGCCCATGCCAAACACGATCATATTCTTCCGTATCGCATCCACGTAATTTTTCTGCCCTAATGTCTTGGGTTTGATCGGTTTTCCGCTCACAGTATGACAGATCAGATCCGAATCGATCTCACAAAGAGCTTCCTCTTTTGCCTCTTTCCCCATAGCGATCGCATAATCCACCTTTTGCTCCTCAATTTCATTTCCGCGATCCGACAGAATATCAAGCTGACGCAATACGGAAACGGCTCGTTTCACCTGCATTTCTCCGCCCGAAACCACCACCTGGCCGTTCCGGTCTACAACCGTAACCTCAAAATCTCTCTCCAGCTTTTTGATATAATTATCCTGCATCCCGAAAATCTGCCGCATATGCTCCGCAGGGATATCTATACTCATGGAAAAGTTCATATCTTCTTCTCTTCCATTATTCATTTTCACTGATGTCATGTGTGTCGTCTTCTCCTTTATCTGTCTCCACACGTCTTCCGGCTTTTTCCTGCACCGTAAAGATCCCTCTCAGTACAAAGCCTTCTTCCTCATTTTCTATTGTAACATCTTTTTCAATAATTTGTACCTCTTTTTGCTCTAAAGTTTGCAGAAATTGCAATAATTCTTTCTGTAATAATTCCTCTGCGGCCTCCTCTGTATATAAAAACTCCACCGTCTGGTATTCACGATACGTATAAGATCCCCAAAACAAAGGGATCCTCAATTTCTGAAAAGCTATCGGACGGCTCACCTTCATCACGCGGTCATATTGCAGATACGGTCTTTCCACAGGGATCTTGCATTCAGTTGTTTTACCGATCCTGATGAAAAACTGCTTTTTCTCCCGCCCGGTATAGACCCGTTCTGTGTAATCCCGGTCCAATTCCGTTTCAAATCGTCTGCTGTGTTCTATCACAATATCCGCATCCGCATTGCGGTACAGATATTGCCGCAGCGTGCCATCCTCATTATAAACCGGTACTTTGCCCTCTACCAGAACACTCCCCCTCGTCACCTGGTCTCCCGCTTTAACCTGGGGAACACCGTTTCGCACCACGATTGAGACAACGACACCGTCATATTCCGAGATCAGATCATTTCCGTTCTCCTCCTTGATCTCGTTTTCGCTGTTCCGGATGGGCGCATCATTTTCCTTGATGGATACGATCAGTTTGGTACCGTCCAATTTTGCCGAGGTCCAGGTTACAGCCGGAAAGGTTCTGCGGATCTGCTTTTCCAGTTCTTCAATATGCAGATCCTTTTGCCACATGCCTTCCCGGATCCCATTTTCCGCCAGAAAAGATTGCAGTTGATCCGTTGTCACCTGCAGATTTCCCTGTGTTTCAATGGTCCAGACAAAATAGCCCGACAAATACCAGAAAGCGACTGCAAACAGTAATCCGCCCACAAAAACACTTCTTTTCCGGACAAACGGCAATAAAAAAGGCAGTCCGTTCTTTTGCAGAACGACCACCTTTGTCCTTGTTTTCTTTACGATCGGCTTCAACTGGTAAAACCCGCGAAGACTGATACACATACAATAGTCATCCTTCTCCCGTTCAATATCCCACAGGAGGATTCCTTTATTTCCGCACAGATTCATAAAACGCTCCGGCGAGAATCCGCTCACCCGGATACGCAGATATCCCTTGCTATACTTAAAAATATCAGGCATAAATAAAAACTTCCTCCGTTTCACCCGGTTCTTGCAGCACTTATAAATACCGGATACACTGAATGCACCCGCTGATCTTCATATCCTCATTGGTATAATAATCAATGGAAAGCCCCTTTCCCTCAAAACAGGCCTGACAGTTTTTCCCCTGAAGCAGGATCGTCTGGTCTGTATATTCCAACAGTCCCCTGTAATTTTCCACCCATGCCTCAAGATTTCCCGTCAAAGTGACCCGCATCGCCCCCATGCAGACATCCCTGGGGAGCTGCAGCGATTCGAAGAATCCGGCTTTTTTTTGCTTTTTTTCCCTATTTGTTTCAGATTGTTTCTGCTCTCTCATACCAAAAGAATATGCTGAAGCCGGAAAGAATATGCCTGCTGTTGCCGGATCCGTTACCCGATGATCTGTCTGATGATCCCGCCGCCTCGCTCCGGCTCATCGGCTCCGATCCGGTACGCCTCCAAAAATCTTGCTTTTGCAGTCTCCAGCTTTTGCAGATCATTGCCGTGGAGATACGCCAGGGGCTCGCCTTCGCTTACCCTGTCTCCCACCTTCTTCTCGAGGATCAGGCCGACGGAAAGATCGATGTCGCTCTCTTTGGTCTCCCGACCGCCACCCAGGATCAACGAGCAGATCCCGATCTCATCACAGGCAATATGCTGCACATACCCACCCTTGGGAGCCGGAACAGGCTGAATGATCGCAGCCTTCGGCAAACGCTCCGGATCATAGACAGCCGCGCTGTCACCACCCTGTGCCTCCACAAACTCCGCCAGCTTCTTTAATGCACTGCCATCCGCAATGACCGTCTCCAGCCTATGTCTGGCCTCCTCAGCTGTCTGTGCTTTGCCACCGACAAGCAGCATACGGCTGCCCAGCGTCAGGCAAAGCTCCACAAAATCCTCCGGTCCCTGTCCCTGTAAAGTCGCGATCGCTTCCTTTACCTCCAGCGCATTGCCGACAGCCCGTCCCAACGGCTGATCCATATCCGAGATCACTGCAATGGTCCGCCTGCCTGCCGTATTCCCGATGTCCACCATCTCACGTGCTAACGCCAGCGCATCCTCCTCTTTTTTCATAAACGCACCGCTTCCGGTCTTTACATCCAGAACAATGGCATCCGCGCCAGCCGCCAGCTTTTTGCTCATGATGGAGCTGGCGATCAGGGACATATTGTCCACCGTGGCTGTCACATCCCGCAGCGCATACAGCTTCTTGTCCGCCGGCGCCAGATCCGCTGTCTGTCCCATGATCGCAATGCCGATCCGGTTCACATTTTCTATAAACCGCTCCGTGGAGATTGAGGTGGAAAACCCCTGAAAGCTCTCCAGCTTGTCAATGGTTCCGCCGGTGTGCCCCAATCCCCTGCCGCTCATCTTCGCCACAGGGATACCGCAGGCTGCCACCATGGGAGTCAGAGCCAGCGATGTCTTATCCCCCACACC
>CADBNO010000157.1 GCA_902796105.1 uncultured Lachnospiraceae bacterium
CCCTGCCTCTGCCTCAGGCTGCTCTTCTGTCTGCAACTGCGTTTCCGTCCCTGCCTCTGTCTCAGGCTGCTCTTCTGTCTGCAACTGTGTTTCCGTCCCTGCCTCTGCCTCAGGCTGCTCTTGCACTACCGGCTCCGATACGGTATGGGACGCTATTGCAATCTGCCCGTCAGTTTGCATTGATTCTGTATTACATTTCCCCGGAAATTCGGCCTGTTCATCAATTTCTGTGCTTTCCGCCTGTATATTCCCGCTCACCTTTGCCGTCTCTGTCAGCTCAGCATTTTTTGCTGCCAGAATATTCCCACACACCTCTCCACCGATGATCACCTCATCTGCTTTTACATTCCCTGTGATCTTTCCGTTCACGCCGAGGATCAGGATTCCCTGAACCTCTACATTCCCCTCGATCAGGCCATCAATTCTCGCTGAGCCCTGCACGCAAAAATCGCCATCCAGTTTTGCTCCTTCTCCGATCAGCGTTGTAAGCTTGATCTCATCCGCTTTTTTCCCAAACATGAAAACCTCCTTAACCGCTGATGGACAGCATTTCTTCCGGATTGATGTATACTTCATCCTTCATGATCTGATATCCCATCTTCTCATGCTTCTTTGTGATCTCATAAAGAGCTCTGCCCACATATACCGAATCGCCCGGTTTTACCAACGGCGTACTGCCGTTGCGATATATGGTCACATACCCATTCCCGTGATCTATGACCACACGATACCCAAACTCTTCATCCTGTTCGACATCCGTCACAGTCCCCATTGCGGTAGCCGTTACCGTCTTACCGACAGCAACAGTGAACACACACATGATCTCGTCATCTTCCACCGTATCCATAGCTGCCGATCCACTTAACGGAAATTCGGTCGGTGTACTTTGCTTGTCCAGTATGTCCTGCATTTCCTGTATGGTTTTTGTATGCTGATTGATCGTATCACTCAGGATCTGGATCGTTTTCTCCTGATCAGCGATCTGCGATTCCAGCGCAAGCTTTTCCGCCCGCAATCCGGCGTTCGTTTCCTGCAGAGTCGCGATCTGTTTGGTCTGCAGATCACTTCTGTTGTCCATTGCCACCCAGATCCTGTCTTCATAAGCAATGTATCCGATCAGAATTCCGGTAATGACGCAAAGTACCACTATCACGATCCATAGCGCCCAGGATTTGATCCGAAACTGTTTTACTCCGGCATCCGCAGCATCGGATGTAACCAGAACCATATGGCTTATCTTTCGTTTTCGCTTTTTCTGCAACATAAAAAATCACCTCCGGTAAACGCTTACATTGTACCATAGGTGATTTTTTACAGCAATGTTATCTCAAAAGATTTGTGAGATTTATCCAATTTTATTCCGTTTTTTAGTCCAAAAACAATGTATTTCAGGAAATTTTTTTGTGCATTTTTTACATCATCCCATAATTTCCGTTTACATATTCAAAGACATATCGCCGTCAACGATCCACTTCTTCCGGCGCATCAGTTCGGATACAGCCAGACTCAATGCCGCCGGCAGGATAAAATGCATCAGCAGGATCAATCCCAATGCCATACCGGCACTCATTCCGCCCTCAACCATAGAGCCATATGCTGCAATCTGTCCGACAAATCCTGCCGATCCCATACCGGATCCCACAGGCGTACTTGTCATATGGAATACAGCTGAGGCAACCGGTCCAAGAACGGCGCTGGAAATAATAGCCGGCAGCCATATGATCGGCTTTCTGACAATATTCGGAACTTGCAGCATAGATGTCCCGACTCCCTGTGCGATCAAGCCGCCCACTTTGTTCTCCCGATAGCTCGCCACAGCAAATCCCACCATATTACAGCAGCAGCCGATCGTCGCAGCTCCGGCCGCAAGCCCGCTCAGGCTCATGGAAATACCGATTGCCGCAGAACTGATCGGCAATGTAAGGATCATACCCATCAATACCGATACGATAATGCCTCCTACGATCGGATGCTGCTCTACATTCACATTGACCAGAGCACCCAACCATGCCATAAACGCCGAAATAGGCGGTCCTGCCACAAAACCGGCCAAAGCCCCGGTGAAGATCGCAACCAAAGGCGTAACCAGTATATCAACCTTCGTCTTGCCCGCAACAAGATGACCTAGTTTTATTGCTACAATAGCCGCTATAAACGCTCCCAACGGTTCACCCGGTTTGCCTAAAGCAAAACTTTCCATATTCATCACACCGGGAAATGCTCCGATCATACCGACCACAGCGGCCGAAACCGTCACCAACGGTCCTTCTTTGAACTTACACGCCACACCCACGCCTATACCTGCGCCGGTTAATGCTTTTGCCACATTGCTGATCGCGATCAGATAGGCTCCCGGGGTTCCCCCGATAAGACTTCCGATCTGCGCAATGATCGTCCCGATGATCAGCGTGGAAAACAAACCTAACGCCATACCGCTCAGCCCGTCAATAAATATCTCCTGCAACCATTTTTTGAATTTTTCTTTCATATATAAATGCTCCTCTTTTCTGCTGATTCCCGGAATACCCCTAAGCATTCCTTGTTGTCCCGTATACATCCTCTCTGTTTGTACACGCTATTTACTTTAACATGATAAAACAGGAAAAGCAACATTTTTTTGATTGACTTCAGCAGTCACTTGCAGGCCTTTAAGACCTCCTGCCATTTCATTGTTCCACCGAACAGTTCCAACGCACTGCCTATCGTAACATTTAACAGAGCATGTCCCAACTGTTTCAACTCCTGCAGGTCTTCCATACTGTGTACTCCCCCCGCATATGTCACAGGGAAAATCTTCCCTTCTGAATTTTTTCGCTCTAAGCACCAATCTCCCAGAAGTCCGGCCAGCTCCGTCTCTATGCCATTGCTTTTTCCTTCCACATCAACGGCATGCACCAGAAATTCGTCGCAATAGTCAGAAAGCCGGTCCATCAGTTCATATGTAACTTTTTCCTGTGTCATGTTCTGCCATCGGTCTGTTACAATATAATATCCATCCGACGTTTTTTTGCAGCTCAGATCCAGCACCAAATGCTCTTTTCCCACTGTTTTCTCCAACTCAGAGAGCCTGTCATAGCGGATGATCCCCCCCTTAAAAACATAGGATGTGACAATCACATGGCTTGCACCTGCCCGGATATAATCCGGAGCATTATCTGCCGTAATCCCTCCTCCAACCTGCAATCCCTGCGGATACTCCTCTAGCGCCAGGATTGCCTGCTGTCTGGTTGCTTCGTAATACGGACTGTCTGCTCCGTTCAACAGAATGATATGACCGCCGCGCAACCCGCTCTTCCGATAAAAATCTGCAAAAAAAACCGCATCCTGATCCGCCACAAAATTTTCTTTTGCGAAATCCCCCTCGTCTTTCAGACTTCCGCCTACAATCTGTTTGACTTTACCATTATGAATATCAATACAGGGTCGAAATTCCATAAAATCCCTCTCCTCTTAATTCTGTTTTTTCTGCATAAATATCATTATTTTACCCATACTAAACCCAGCCGATAAATTAGTTATTGGCAGAATGGAGGATATTATGAAGAAAAAAATTTTTGCATTGAGTCTCGCCACAGCGATCCTCGGTATGACTGCCGCCTGCACCACTGCCAGAACCGATAATACCAACACCGGCAGCATGGCCGGCAACGGCATCCGGGAAGAAAATACCGCTTCAGGTGACATGACTCCGGACAGTACGATAACAAACACCCATTATACCAACACTGCTGTTGATGAGTACCGGCTCAATACTACCGATCCCAACCGAAACCAATCTGTAACAGAAGCCGATAATCTGAATGAGTCCGACAACGGCGTCATCCTGGATGATTCCCATACCGCCATAGACGGCGCAGTAAGAGATGCTGCCAGAGGCGTTGTTGATCTTGCAGACGATCTTACCGATGGCACCGGAGAAACCGGTATATCCGGAACCGACACGTTCCGGTAAGCATTTGTATTTGAAAAGGGACTATCGTTTCAGCTCTCAGCTCTGTACGATAATCCCTTTTTGCTTATCCTCTGCCGGCTCAGTTTCTGCGTTACCCGATCACATCAGACATATCATACATTCCTGCAGATTTTCCGGCAAGAAACTTCGCCGCCTGCACAGCGCCTTTTCCGAATACTGCTTTGGAATATGCCCTGTGAGAAAAAGTGATCACTTCGTCCGCTCCGGCAAAGATCACATCATGATCTCCCACAATGGTGCCTCCACGCACGGCACTAATGCCGATTTCTTTCTTCGGTCTCTTCTCCCTGCGGCTGCTTCGGTCATAGACATAATCATATTCCCGATTCAATTTTTCATTAATAGAATCTGCCAGCGCTAACGCCGTACCGCTCGGCGCATCTACCTTCTGGTTATGATGCTTCTCCACGATCTCGATATCAAAATCAGCTGCCGCCAACACCGCAGTCGCTTCTTTCAGCATTTTGAGCAACAGATTTATCCCTAAAGACATATTTGCCGATTTTAATATCGCCACCTGTTCCGATGCCTTCTTCACCTTAGCCAGTTGTTCTTCACTGAGCCCGGTAGTACACAATACACATGGCAATTTTCTCGCCACACAATAATCCAGCATCCGTTCTACGGCAGGTGCTGCTGAAAAATCGATCAGACAATCAGCCTCCACATCACATTTTTCAATATCCGTAAAAACCGGATAAGGATTGTGTCCGTCATCTCTGGCATCAATTCCCGCCACCAGTTCCACTTCAGGGTCTGCTGCGATCAGCCCGCTGATCGTCTGTCCCATTTTGCCGTTGCAGCCATGCATGATCACTCTCGTCATTTTTATTTCCTCTCTTTGCTAACTATCCGTTGATAACGTTTTACAAAATTCCGAAATCCTTCATTGCCTTCTCCAACCGGGGAACATTTGCCTCATCCATATCCGTCAAAGGCATACGAAGACTCCCGGCCTCCATTCCCATCAGATTCAATGCTTTTTTGACAGGTATCGGGTTTACTTCGCAGAATAGAGCATTACAAAGCTCCATTGCCTTCAACTGCAGTTCGCGACTGCCTTCAACGTCACCGTCCAGGAATTTCTGACAGATCTCATGAGTCTGTCTGGGGGCAACATTAGACAATACGGAAATAACTCCAAGCCCGCCTAACGCCATGATCGGCACGATCTGATCATCATTACCGGAATAAATATCGACCATTCCATGCGAGATCGCTGCCAGATGCGCGATCTGACTGATATTACCGCTGGCCTCTTTCACACCCATGATATTTGGTACATCCTTGCAAAGGCGTACGATCGTCTCAGGCAAAATATTGCATCCTGTACGACTCGGCACATTATACAGGATCACCGGTACCTTGATCGACTCGGCAACTGCCTTGAAATGCGCATATAAACCATTCTGCGTCGCTTTATTGTAATAAGGAGAAACCAGCAAAACACCGTCAACTCCATACTTTTCCGCTTCCGTAGACAAATAGATCGCCGTCTCTGTACAATTGGAACCGGTCCCTGCGATCACCGGTATTCTCCCGTTCACCTTCTCCACACAGTACTTGATCACGTCCAAATGCTCTTCGTGGCTCAGCGTGGAAGCTTCACCTGTCGTTCCACAGACAATGATCGCATCCGTTCCGTTCGCGATCTGAAATTCTACCAGTTCCCCGAATTTCTCATAATTCACTTCTCCATTTGCCTTCATCGGTGTTACGATTGCAACGCCTGCTCCTGTAAAGACTGCCATAATTTATCCTCCTAAACTTTTTTCCGATAAAAAGCCGGCACATATAATAAATGCGCCGGCCGATCATATCCTCTTTTGTCTTCCGATAGCGCACCATCCATTCCGGATGACAGTCATACGCTTCTTCAACGCATGCCCAAGAATGATCTCACAGTAAGATCACCCTTTCGGCGCATTTTCCTTTCCGGCCTCTTCCCCTGTGTCTGTCACATCCGAAACCATACTCTTAAAACACGCAACCTCTATCTCCCTTATTCAATTCATGCCTATCATATCATTTTCATTTTCCCTTGTCAACGCAAACCAAAGGATTTGTCAAACTTTATTCCCAAACCTTAAATTTAACCGTTTCTATCTTAGATACTTCATCTGCCAGCACACAGATCTCATCGCTCAGATTGATGCCTGTCAGGATCACATCCATGGTCTCTCTGCACTCTAGCAGCTCCTTCAGTTCAGTTACCGAAAGGATCCCCTTCTCCACCAGTCCCAGCACCTCATCCAGGATCAACAGATCACACTCACCTGTGCTCACAACCTTCCTCGCAAAATTGATCCCGTTTCGTATGTTCGAAATTTCTTCCTGTTTACGTTCTTCCGAAAGCTCCTCATATATCTCGTCAGACTTTTCAAAACGAAACAGCTTGATCTCTGGCTCCAGTCTGCGCAAGAATTCCGAGCCTTCCAGTCCCTTTCCTTTTAAAAACTGGATCAATACCGTCCTTCCGCCGGCCTCTGCCGTCTGCACTGCTTTGCCGATGGCTGCCTGAGACTTGCCACGTCCTTCGCCTGCATAAATATATACATGACCTTTTTCCATTCTTTACCTCCACGTCCGGATCCCCGATCCGCTCGTTTTCAACCGAATGTATTCGATTATAGCACAGTTTGGTCCTCTTGGCAACTCACAAGCATCTCATTCTCTCTCTCTGTTCCGTCTACAAGCTCCAGCTTGCTGACGGAAACCTCGAAGGCAACACGTTTTTCCACATGCTCCTCATCTATTTTTTTCATATATTCTCTGCTTTGGATCCGTCCCCAGATCGCACATCTGGACCCCACGCTGAAATGATCCGCAAATCTGGCATTTCTCCCCCAACAGATACAGGGTATGTAATCCGATTTGCCGTACGGCCTGTTCACCGCCAGCAACAGATCCGCGATCTCTCTGCCCAACGGTGTCTTTCGATAGACCGGTTCTTTACAGATGTATCCGTCCAGATAAATCTGGTTGGTCTTCGCGCTCTCCTCCAATTGCCCCACAAACTCCACTTCTCTGGCAAATACGGAAAGCACCAGCCTGTTCTTTCGCTCCTCATGTCGATTGTAGGAGCGAAACTGTCCGTTCACGCAGATCAGCATTCCCGTATAATTCTCCGTTACATCCAGCAGTCTTTCGGATATCATCACCGGAATTGTGTCAAAGCTGTCACTCAGCCGCGGCACACGTACGTTGATCATATAAAAGCCTTCTCCGAAAACTTCATGGCTGTAGGTAAATCTGCTGATCACCTCCCCCATCACTGTCACCTGGTTGTTTTCAATTACTTTATCTGTCATATTTTGTTCTCCCTTCTTACACCTTTTGTAAATCGTTTATTATGACACTATATTTATACAATAAGAAAATCCAAATTAGTACCGGAACCCATCGCGCAAATCGCCTGCTTCCGCTAATTTCCAACCTTTTTCTGCTTGCATCTGACCGGAAATAGTGCTATACTGTAACGGTTTGTATTTTGAGAAACTTTTGGTCAACACAAATCGACAGAAATTGAGGGAAAAAAATGAAGCAAAAACGCGAAGATATCCGAAACATTGCCATTATCGCCCACGTAGATCACGGGAAAACCACTCTCGTGGACGAACTATTAAAACAGAGCGGAGTATTCCGCGAAAATCAGGAAGTTGCAGAACGCGTTATGGACTCCAACGACATTGAGCGCGAACGCGGCATCACCATTCTTTCCAAGAATACCGCCGTAATGTACAAAAATACAAAGATCAATATCATCGACACTCCCGGACACGCTGATTTCGGCGGCGAAGTAGAACGTGTCCTGAAAATGGTAAACGGTGTTGTTCTGGTCGTCGACGCCTTTGAAGGTGCTATGCCGCAGACTAAATTTGTTCTGAAAAAAGCTCTGGAGTTAAAACTTCCGGTTATTGTCTGCGTAAATAAGATCGATCGTCCGGAAGCAAGACCCGATGAAGTGGTCGATGAAGTTCTGGAGCTCTTTTTAGAGTTGGATGCGGATGATTCCCAGTTAGACTGCCCCTTTGTCTTCGCCTCCGCCAAGACCGGCATCGCCTCTATGGATGCTGACCAGCCCGGCACAAGCATGGAACCTCTGTTTGAGACAATATTGGACTATATCCCCGCTCCGGAAGGTGACCCGGAACTCGGCACTCAGGTTCTGATCAGCACCATCGACTACAACGAATATGTAGGACGTATCGGCGTCGGGAAAGTAGACAACGGGACCATCAAGGTCAATCAGGAAGTGGTCATCTGCAATCATCACGAACCCGATAAACAGCTGAAGGTAAAAGTAAGCAAGCTTTATGAGTTTGACGGTCTGAATAAGGTAGAAGTAAAAGAGGCCGGCATCGGATCCATTGTGGCTATCTCCGGAATTGCAGATATCCACATTGGGGATACCCTCTGCTCTCCTGATAACGTAGAGCCTATCCCTTTCCAGAAGATCAGCGAGCCTACCATCGCCATGCAGTTCATGGTAAATGACTCTCCTTTAGCCGGCCAGGAAGGAAAGTTCGTGACAAGCCGCCACTTGAGAGATCGTCTGTTCCGTGAACTCAACACTGATGTTTCTCTGCGCGTGGAGGAAACCGATCAGGCTGACTGCTTTAAGGTTTCCGGCCGCGGCGAACTGCATCTTTCCGTCCTAATTGAAAATATGCGGCGCGAGGGTTTTGAGTTTGCTGTGAGCAAGGCTGAGGTTCTCTACAAGACCGATGAAAAAGGCCATAAATTAGAGCCTATGGAATTGGCCTACATTGATGTTCCCAACGAATTCTCCGGTGCTGTTATCGAAAAACTCGGTCAGCGCAAAGGCGAATTGCGGAACATGGGCAGCATTTCCGGCGGCACATACACCCGTCTTGAGTTCTCTATTCCCGCAAGAGGACTTATCGGTTACCGCGGAGAGTTCATGACCGACACGAAGGGAAACGGTATTCTCAACACGGTATTCGACGGCTATGGAGAGTATAAGGGAGACATCCAGTACCGTAAGCTCGGCTCCCTGATCGCGTTTGAGGCAGGCGAGGCGATCACCTATGGACTGTATAATGCACAGGAACGCGGCACTCTGTTCATTGGCCCCGGCGAAAAGGTTTATTCCGGTATGGTAGTCGGACAAACCGGTCGCAGCGAAGACATCGAGATCAACGTCTGCAAAAAGAAACAGCTGACCAATACTCGCTCCTCTTCTGCCGATGAGGCGCTTCGTCTGACACCACCCAAGATCCTTTCTCTGGAGCAGGCCCTTGATTTCATTGATACGGATGAGCTTTTGGAGGTAACTCCCGAAAATCTCCGCATCCGGAAAAAGATCCTGGATCCCACCCTGCGGAAACGTGCCGGGTTCAAAAAATAACGACGGACCGATGCGGTTTACTCGTTCTTATTCACTTAACATCTTAAGGAAAACCTGTGCATGAAGCTGCACATAAGATTGCCTGCGACATAAATTATTATATCGCAGGCAATTTTGATTTGCAATATCATTTGCATTTGGTATCATTTCTTGTTTTCTTTCCTGACAAACTCCACAAAGCCATCCTTTGTCAAAGGCTTGGAATAATAGAATCCCTGAATGTAATCACACTGAAGATCTGAGAAAAATTTTGCCATATCCTCCGTCTCAATTCCCTCCACAACAATTTTCATATTCATATCTTTGATCATCTGTACGGAATTGCGCACTACGCTCTCCAGCTTCGGATTATCCTGCAGATTGGTAAAGGTCTTGTCCAATTTGACTAACTCCAGCGGCAATGTCGTCATACGTCTCATGTTGGAATAACCGGTTCCAAAATCATCAAGGGAAAACGGAATCCCTCCCTCCGACAGTTTCTTGATATTTTCCATCATAATATTCTGTGAACTCGACGCTGCAGTCTCCGTAATTTCCAGATTAATCTGATCCGGTCTGAGATGATATTTCTCAAGAAGTTCCGTGATTTCCTTCGCGAGATCGCTCCTCATGCACTGTGCCACGGAAAGGTTCACCTCGATATACTCCATGCCAAGCTGTTTATATTCCTCGCTGGCTATGAACCGGCAGACCTCCTCCAGCACAAAGCTCCCAATCTTATGAATGACACCGTTCTTCTCTGCCACAGGAATGAACAGCTCCGGCGAAATATGACCATACTCTTCGTCGTTTAAGCGAAGCAGCGCCTCCGCCGATACAAATTTTTTCTGTTTCACAGAATAGATTGGCTGATAATAAACCGTCAATCCCTCTTTGTTCATGGCATTGTCAATGATCTCTTCAATATCCTTGATGATATATCTGCCATCCTTCAAAATCTCTTCGGCAGTAAGCACCTTCCCGGTTCTCTCATACTCCTCAAATTCATTACTGAAGGCATAAATACTCTGAAAATCGTTCAGGTCCTCCGGACACTTAATGATACACACATTCACCTGAAGATTGATATTCATCCCCTGAAGAAAAATATCCTTTTTGAGCATATCACTGATCAAGTTGGCTGCATTTTCAACCTGTGCAAAATTCTCCTTGCCTACCATCAGACAAAATCTGCCTCGATCCAGATAGTAAGGATCCACCTTCGGAAGATTCTTTTTACAAATCGACAGAATCTGCTCGGAAATTCTGTTCATCAATGCGGTCATACTCTCATAACCCAAAATGTCCCGCAGAGCTTTATAGTTGAGCACATTGATCAAGATGATCCGGATCGCCTTCTGATTGCGCACTGCCATTTCAATATCCGATGCATAGGCAAAATCTCTGCCGTATCCCGTGACCGGATTTGTCCGCTCTTCCGGTTTTTGCACCATGAACAGCAAAAACAAAATACCAATGGCATGG
This sequence comes from uncultured Lachnospiraceae bacterium, assembly GCA_902796105.1. Classification (GTDB taxonomy): domain Bacteria; phylum Bacillota; class Clostridia; order Lachnospirales; family Lachnospiraceae; genus Acetatifactor. The sequence continues at coordinate 10,809 of CADBNO010000157.1, forward strand.
GCAAACATCTCAATCCGAAAGGCCGGATGTACGACCTGTACCGCCAGTGCTATGAGCATGATCGGGAAAACAGCCAGCATAGCCAAAAACTGTCCGCGTCCAAACAGCCGGTTGCACCTGAGCGCATAGACTACCCCCAGCGAAACATAAAATGCCGAAACAATATACAACCAGATATACAGCGATCCCCGCGCATAATTATAGGCATCATCTATGTAAAAAATCAGATGCGTAAACGGCGTCGTCACGATCAGTTCGAATATGACCACATATGGCGCCGCCAACACAAGCTGCAAGGGAATACTATCCCGCAACCGATACATACTGTCGGTCAGGCAGGCCAGATAGATCACATAAACCGGCACAGCCAGATTGACCATGACCAGATACGCACAATGGGATACGTACTTTTCCAAGACATACATTCCGCCACTGTTGTCAAAATGTACCGCGATGATATCAAGCACCACAGCGCTGGTGACGATCAATAACAAATTCCAAAAATATCGGTTTCTCCTGCCCTTCAGCATATGTCTGGCTGCTACCGAGATCAAAAGCACTGCCATAACTGCCAGTGCGCAATAATTAAAGTAATTTAACTTTCCCATAACCATTCCTGCCATTTATATATTCCTTGTTATTATCGCACATTTTTTTTCAATTGGCAATTCTTATACGCAATAACTGCATGAATATATTTTTGAGCAAACAAAGGATTGGAAAGGTAGGAAAGATGCGGAAATCCCCACCAATGGTCTGCCCCCGCATGAACGCAATCCCACGCCTGCCCCGACACAGGTTTGACCGCGTGACACGCCGAACCGTTATCCGTACTGTCATAATAATGAAATTCATGGCCGCGGATCGTTTCTCCCGGTTCCAGAAAAGTGCTTGCGCCTGCAGTTCCTACGGTTGGATCCATCTCCAGAGAAACATATCCAAACCGGATCAGCCTTCCCTTGAACTCACACTTTCCGGGCAAAACCCCGCACATCGCATAATTTTGTCCGTTCTGATCCACCAGCGTCTCATGCAGGTACATAAAGCCGCCGCATTCGGCCACAGAAGGCATCCCCGCCCCAATAGCACTCTTTACAGATGCTCTCATCCCGGTATTTGCAGCTAATTGTTCCGCATACAGTTCCGGATAACCGCCCCCCAGCAAAATACCGCTCACTCCTTCCGGCAACCGCTGATCATGCAAAGGAGAAAACGCAACGATCTCTGCTCCTGCCTGACGTAAGATTTCCAGATTCTCCTCGTAGTAAAAACAAAACGCTTCGTCCCGTGCCACAGCGATACGGACATTCTCCCCGGCCTGTCTCTCCACCCTTTTTAAGGTCTGTTCACAGGCATACCTTTGCAGCGACCTGTGACCTGCTGTATCCGCCGCCCCGGGAGCCTGATCTGCAATCGCCAAAAACTGATCCACGTCCATATTTTGTGCCAAAATCTCTGCTGCCTTCTGTACCTTATCCTTCAAGGCATCTATCTCCCCGGGAAGCACAAGCCCCAAATGTCTGCTCTCGACCGCCACTCCCTTTTGTTCCGGAAAACATCCGATCACCGGCACCTTCAATTCCTGCCGGATCAATGGTGCAATCCGGTCACAGTACGCCCGGCTCACCCTGTTCAACAGGATTCCCCCGATCAAATGTGCTCTGTCATAAGCCAGGAATCCCGCGATCAGGGGCAGGATGGATCTGCCCATCCCCTTGGCATCGACTACAAGCAGGATCGGCATTTCAAGTACTTGCGCGAGATGATAAGAAGATGCCGCCTCCTCCGTTCCTCCAAGACCGTCATACAGCCCCATGACACCCTCGACCACCGCGAAGCTGCCTTCCCTCTTTCCTGCAGCGTATATTTCCCCCAGCTGCACATCATCTGCAAAGAAACCGTCCAGATTGCGTGAAGGAACCCCGATCACTTCCCGGTGAAACATCGGGTCGATATAATCCGGCCCGCATTTATAAGCTGTCACATCCATTCCCCGTTCCTTCAGCAATTCCAACAATGCACAGGTGATCATTGTCTTCCCGCTTCCGCTCTTTGGCGCTGCGATCATAATTCCCGGTGAACTCATATACTTTCCTCCCCGCCGAGCGATACAATGTAAACCGGATTCTCCGCCTGCATCAGATGATACCTGCCCAGGAGTCTGCTCTTACTTACCTGTAGATTCACCACTTCAGCCGGATTCCATTCCCTCATCTCTTCCGTCAGCCGGGAAACCGTCTCCAGACTCACTGCGGTTATCACAATACGCACCTTCGGATTTCTCTCCCGCAGCTTTGCCAGGATCTCGTGTAATGCTCCATCACTTCCACCGATAAACACATGTGTCGGTACCGGCAGCTCTTCTATCCCCTCCGGCGCTTTCCTATGTAGCACTGTCAGATTATCCAGTCCGAACCGCGCTGCATTCCTCTCTGTCAGTCGGACAGCCTCCTCTTTTTGTTCCCATGCATATACTCTTACTCCGGGAAGCAAGCGCGCTATCTCCACCGACACAGACCCGGTACCGCTTCCGATATCAAATACCACAGCGTCAGATGTCAGATGCAATTTGCTGATCGCCACCTCCCTGACTTCCTCTTTTGTCATCGGTATGACTTTTGTCTGCTCTTCCCGGATGAACGCTGTATCCGGCATTCCATGTGTGATCATACGTCCTGTTTCTTTCATGTCGCCCGCACAGTCTCTGATATCTTTCGGGTCTTCATCTGTTCCTTTCGCCTCTTCCGACTCAGCTTCCCGATTGGCGATCAGGCAGATGTAACTGCCTTTTTCCGTCAACTCCGCACACGCAGCCGGCGTGTACTCACACACCTTCATCTCCGGGTAGGACAGATCTCTCCCGACCCAGACGGAAACCTTTTTTGCTGCAAACAGACCTCCCATTGCCCGCACATCTTCCACCCCGGAAGTCAATACAAAAGTCTTCCTATGCGTTTTGACCGTCTGCCGCAACGATTCTGCCCAATTCTCAGCTTTCCCTTTTCCGTGCGTACTGAAAATTGCCGCATCCTGCCAGCTCTGACCAACAGCCGCCGCCAGATAGGACACGGAAGAAATCCCCGGATACACCCTGACCTCTATCGTCTGCTCCTTCTTCTCAGCCCATTTGCATAACGCGCCCTGCAGGCTGCTGCATCCGCTGTAAAAACCACTGTCACCGGAAAAAAGAACGGCGATCTTCAGGCTACCTCCATCACACGGATTCTGCTCATTCCGTACCATCACTTCCTCCAAAACCGGTAAAATGGCCTCGGCGGTATAATATGGGTAACACACTGCCTGCTCCTGCATCTCCCCGATCATCGTCAAGAGTCTTTTTGCTCCGAACACATACCCCGCAGCTCTACACGCCTCATATGCTTCCCGTGTCATATTCCCGGTACTTCCCATTCCCACACCGATCAGAGATATCTCAAGTTTTTGCTGAGGTTTTATCTCCCTGTCCAGGATTTCACTCAGGCGCTCAAGAACCTGCCCGAAAGACAAACCTTCCCCTTTCTCAGGATTGCCGATCACGCAGGCCGGGATTCCTGCTCTTGCCGCAGCCCTGATCTTTTCCGAATATCCACCGGCCGGTCCGCTCTCTTTTGTGACAAGCCACCGGATTCCATATTGTCTGATCAGTGCCAGATTCAATTCCTCCGAAAACGGCCCCTGAAGCGCCACTATCCGTCCGCCTGGAATACCTGCCTCCTCACACAGCCCGATACTCTCCCTCCCGGGAAGGACACGGACATAGAGCCGTTCCTTTAATGTCTCACGGCAAAATACATGCAATTCCTTACTTCCCGTTGTCAACAAAACACTCCCGTTTTGGGCAGCCAAAAAGGCAGCACAGGCTTCACTGTCCCGAAAAAAATAAAGTCCATCCCCTTCTGTTTCCTGCATCGCAGCCTTCTCAGACCGCGTATTCCGCTTTAAGCGCAGATACAAAATTCCACAGCGTCCGGCACTTAGTCTTATATTTTCTGAAACCTCCACCGCAAAAGGATGCGTAGCGTCGACCACCGCCGCAAAAGTCTCCTCCTGCATCAGCGTGCACATCTCTTCCGCATCAAGACGTCCCTGTCTCAGGTCGGGCAGGCCCTCATCCACCGTCATTCGATACGGTCTTTCCGTCTCCCGCATCAGCTGAGCCCCGTATTCCGTAGCGACACAGACCACACAGGGTATCGCATGCTCTGCCAGCACTTCCGCCAGTTTCCTGCCCTCTGTTGTTCCTGCAAAGATAAGTATTTTCCTGTCTGTCATATCTGATAACCTCTCCCGGTGATCAATTTTCCATCGATCAGACGCGACCTTGAATTTCCGATAAACACTGTCGTAAACATGTTGACGCGGCATTCCCTTAATTCCGCCAAAGTACAGGTTTCATACCTTGTACCGTCCCGCCCGATATTTTCCACATATCCGCAGCAGGTCTGCGGAGACAGTTTCTCCAGCAAAATATCACATGCTCTCTGCAGATGATCCGCCCGTCTTCTGCTGGATGGGTTATAGATCACGATCGCAAAATCACCGTCTGCCGCGGCGCGGAGTCTTTTCCTGATCACCTCCCATGGTGTCAGCAGATCGCTCAGGCTGATCACGCAAAAATCATGTCCGATCGGTGCTCCCAATATCGCACCTCCGCTGCTTGCCGCCGTAATACCCGGGATCACTTGTATTTCCAAGCCCTCCTGCGGCGGATACTCCGCCTTCAGTTCATACAGCAATGAGGCCATCCCATAGATTCCCGCATCTCCGCTGCACAGCATGGAAACTTTTCTGCCCTTTAACGCTTCCTCGAAACACATCCGGCATCTCTCAATTTCCTGCCTCATAGGCGTGGTCTTAAATTCCTTTTCCCGGAACCTGGCTCCCAATAGTTCTGTGTACACTGGATAGCCAATGATCACATCACTGTCTTCCAATGCCTTTATCGCCTGCCCGGTCATCTGTTCCTCCGCCCCGGGTCCCATTCCCACCACATAGATCATGCCTGCCTCCAGTCCCGTTTGACAATTGCCAACGTCATACCATCTTTCGCCGTCTTCCTCAGTACAAACTCTCCTTTACCGCCGCATCCGGCCATCGCAGCCCGCTCACATACATTATCCACCCCTATTGTCTGCTCCACAAAATCCGACCCGGAAAATTCTCCCTCAAGCTCCGCCAGACGTTCCTCCGCAAAGGTGTAAAACGGAACATGCCATGCATCTGCAAGCTCCAACAATCCGTCCTCCTCCCGCTTTCGATCAGCCGACGCAAGCATCCACACTTCCTCTTTTGCTATATGCAGTCTAGTCAGCTCCTGCTCCGCAAAAGAACTCAGTTTCTCTGTGCTTTTCCCTTTTTTACACCCCATTCCCAGAACATATAGTCTCGGTCTCAGCCACAATTGTGCCGCTGCCGACTTCTCCGAAACCAGGATATCCAGCTTCTCCGCCGACTCATCTTTCTCCGCTGCTCCACTATCCCCTTCTGATCCCTTCACCGCAGAAACCGGCAGGATTCCCGCGAAGAGCCTGTCAACCGCTTCTTTTCCCCAGATCCGTTCTGCATGTTTCCCCAGAAAAATTCTACACTGTGTCTCATCCATACCATCAACCGCACAAGTCACCTTTTTCCCACTCAAAATACGCCCGGATATCTGTCTGATCCCATTCCGGTTCTGTATGGAAAAACCGGATTCTGTTGCAAACGAATCCACCGAAAGCATATCGTTCACATCCGTAGCAGTTGTCAACACCGCTTGCGCGCCCGAGATTTCGGCGAATTCTTTTGCCAATCGGTTCGCACCACCCACATGACCGGACAGGATCGGGATCACGTACTTGCCTGTTTCGTCCATCACAAGCACCGGACTGTCTGCCAGCTTATCCCGGACAAACGGTGCGATCGCTCTTACCGCGATCCCGCATGCTCCGATAAACAGCAACACATGATGTGCCGCAAACTGTTCCCCGGTCCATCCCGTGAGATCCTCCACGGTCTTTGCTGTCTCCTGCCCCGGCATATCCTTGCACTTCGAAAACAATCTCCACTGCACGCTTTCTGCTTTGCGAAGCTTCTCTTTATGATCGCCGTATTCTTTCGCAAGTCGCACTGCAAGCTCATATCCTTTTTCACTGAAACCGATCACACTGATGATCATATCTGCTCCCTTTTTTCCCGATACCCGGTCTCAAAATCCGGGTCATATAATTTAGATCGCTCATACAGCCCTTTTCCCACCGTCAGCACCTTTCCCACCAACACAAGCGCTGTATTGGTGATCCCATGCTCCGCTCCTGTTGCTGCCAGAGTTTCCAGCGTACACTGCAGGATCCTTTCCTCCGGCCAGGTTGCCTTATAGACGATCGCCGCCGGCGTATCCTTGGGATATCCCCCATGTATCAATCTCTCAGCTAGCTGCATAAGCATCCCGGCGCTCAGATAGATCGCCATGGAAGTCTGATGCGCTGCCATGGACTCGATCCGCTCCCTCTCAGGCACCTTTGTTCTTCCCTCCATGCGCGTGATGATCAAAGACTGCGCCACCTCAGGCAACGTATACTCGAGATTCATTGAAGAAGCCGCCCCGAAACAGGCGCTGACTCCGGGACAACTGTCATACGGAATACCATGCTCCTCCAGCCGGTCCATCTGTTCTCTGACCGCTCCGTAGATGCTCGGCTCCCCCGTGTGCAGCCGCACCGTAGTCTTCCCCTTCTCTTCCGCTTTCTCCATAACTTCCAATACTTCCTCCAAAGTCATAGAAGCGCTGTTAAAAATCTCGCAGTTTTCTTTCGCATATTCCAAAAGCTTCGGATTCACCAGTGAGCCCGCGTAAATGATCACGTCCGCTTCCGCTAAAAACTTTGCCCCGCGGACCGTGATCAGATCCTCCGCTCCCGGACCTGCGCCCACAAAATGTACCATTTCTATTCTCCTCCGATCACTGTTTCAGCAGTTTCTCTGCCCCTGCACTCTTTGCCAACTCTCCATAGGCATTGGCGTACAGAATACACTCTACCCTGAGCGCCCCCTTGACGCGCTGATCCAGATAAAATAAAATACGATCCAATATCCGCTGCATCACAGCCTGTCTGAGTCCCGTACTCCCTGCCCTGTCTGCCTGTTCGTCGCGATCTGCCTGATCCAAAACTTCAATCGCCTCCTCTGTGGAAAGACAATCCAAAATCTGTTTCAGAGTAACTGTATCCGCGCCTTCCCGCACAGCCGCCGCAGCCAGGATCTCCATCCGGCAATCCGCCTCTTTAGAATGTGTATTCATGATCCCGCCGGCCACCTTTACCAGCTTTCCGATATGTCCGGTCAGCAGTACCTGCCGAAACCCCGATTCCACAGCCATATCCAGCGTCTCTCCGATAAAATTACTGCATTTTACACTTTGATCCAGATCATATCCATAGGTTTGTTTCATAAAATCCAGACCATAATTTCCGGGAGAAATATACGCCGTTTCATAACCTTGTGCACGCTTTTGCCGCAGCTCCACCCGGATCGTATCCAACAGCGCCTGTTTACTCATCGGTTCCACGATCCCGGTCGTACCCAAAATCGAAATCCCTCCTTCAATCCCTAAACGAGGATTAAACGTTTTGGCCGCAAGCGCCTCTCCATCAGGCACAGAAATCTCCACATAAAGTTTCCCGTCGTGATCAAACAGCCGGCAGACCTCCTGCACTTCTTTTCCGATCATCTCTCTGGGCACACGGTTGATCGCCGCATTTCCCACAGGCTGATCCAAGCCGGGCTTCGTGACCCGTCCGACCCCCGGTCCGCCTTCGATCACAATTTCCGTTTTCTGCGCACTGCCACCGATCCCATTTATTACCTTTCCCCCACCGACGTCTGTCCCATCCTCGTTTTCACCGCCGACAGTGGTCATCATTATATCCTCTGCCCATACTCTTGCACAGACCAGACTCCCCGTTGTCACATCCGGATCATCGCCCCCATCCTTCCTGACTCCACAGCACACCTCCGTCTCCCTGCGAACGATCTGCTCGATTTGTGCATGATAGGGAATCCCCTTGGGGGTATTGATGACAATCTCCGTTTTTTCTCTGCCGGAGAGCAGCATATAAGCTGCTGCCTTTGCTGCTGCAGCCGCACAACTCCCCGTGGTAAATCCATATCTCATCCCTTTATCAACCGCCTCATTCTCTTCCTAGTTCATACAAAAGTGCATTACAGATTGCCGCAGCCACATTGCTTCCGCCCTTGCGTCCTCTGTTCACAATATACGGCACATTGCTTGTAAGGATCAGCTCCTTGGCAGCCTCCACATTAACAAACCCCACCGGGACACCAATGATGAAATCCGGCCAAAATCCATTTCCTTCCTTCCGTTCCCGCAATGATTCAGGCTTGTGTAACTGTTCTGGCTCCTGCGACCTGTGTAACTCATATAACTGCATCATCTCATGCAGCCGGATCAATGCCGTGGGTGCATTTCCCACCGCAAAGATCATAGGTTTTCCCGTCTTCTGACATAGTCTCGCCGCATGCTCCATACTCACTGCCGCTCTGGTAAGACCACGTTCCTTTGCCTCTGCTGCCACAGCCTCATCCGCCATAAAACAATAAGCCTGTCCGCCATGCTTTGCCAGCGCTTTTTTATTGATCCCCGCAAGCGCCATATTCGTATCCGTTACAATATCCGCACCCGCACGGATCAGCGCTTTCGCCTTCTCCACCGCATCCTGTGAATAACACATGGTCTCCGCATAGTCAAAATCCGCACTGGTATGAATGACCCGCATAGTCACAGGCGTCTGATCGTCTGGCAGCACAATCCCCCGCGTCGCTAGTTCCTCCCCTATGATCTCAAAACTGCGCTTCTCGATTTCTCCCGGCAAAACATATTCTAACATATCCGCTCCTTCATCGCTTTCAGCACTTCTTACACAATCTCTTGCACAATTTCCTGCAAAGCCTGCAAAAGTCTGTCGTTTTCCTCTTTTGTCCGCACTGCCGCCCGATAATATCCGGCGTCCAGTCCTCTGTAATTGCTGCAGTCCCGGATCAGGATCTTCCGTTCCAGCAAAGCCCGATACAGATAGCCCTGTGCTTGCTCTTGTTCCCATTTAAAAAAAACAAAATTTGCCTCGCCGGAATACACCCGAAATCCCAACGCTTCCAAACCGGCCGCCAACTGTTCGCGCCACAATCTGATCTGCCCCACGCTCTCCTGTAGATATGTCTTCTCCTCCAATGCTGCAATTCCCGCCGCCTGGGCCGGAATCGAGACATTCCACTCCGCCAGCTGCCGCCGCACCCTTGTCAGCAGTTCTGTATCACTGCACACCACATACCCCAGCCGTACCCCCGGCATAGCAAAAGTCTTCGTGAAAGCCCGCACCACCAACACATTAGGATATACGTGCAGCCTATGCACAAAAGACCGCGCTTCCCCTTCCGGACACAACGCCAAAAAGCACTCATCCAACACCACCCAAATGCCCTTTTCCAGACAATGGTCTAACACCCGCCCCAGCAATGGCTCCCCCATCAGATTCCCCACCGGATTGTTTGGCTGCGCCAGAAACAGCAATTCTGTCTGATCGTCCAGCACAGACAGGATCTCCTCCGTCAGCGCAAATCCGTTTTCTTCCCGGAGCGGATAATAAAAATTGTCCCCTGTCCGGGCAGACACCGCATATTCATATCCTCCAAAGGACGGCACCGGGATCACCGTCTTCCGCGGCGCGATTGCCCGCATGATGGCCGGAAACAGCTCTGACGCCCCGTTTCCGACCAATAGATTCTCTTTGGAAACCTGCAGTCTTTCCGCCAGCTTTCCCCGCAGCTCCTCCGCTTCCGGATCCGGATAGTGCCAGCACTGATCCACCGCCCTATGCAACGCCTCCTTCACTCCGGCAGGCACCCCGCAGGGATTCCCGTTCACCGAAAAATCCAGCTCCACATCCTGTCTGTATATATCACCGCCATGTATCAGCATCTCATGTCTACTCCTCGGTTTTCTCCTGTATCCGCCCACCATCAACTCGAAAGCCCGCTGCTTCGCAGCCGCTTGTTTTTGCATGCTTTATTTTATCACAACCGACCTATCGATTCCATACAAAATTTCCCTTGAGGCGGCGTAAGGGGAAACTCAAATTATGATTATATGGAATATTGAACGATATTGTAGTATAATATTTTTTACCATCGAACGAAGGAGTAACTTATTTTATGCTTACATTCATTGATGAAAGCGGATACCCTCGCCCTACCGACTCGACTAAAAATCCTATTTTGTTGGGTGTCTGTATCCATGAAAATGATATAAAACCGATAACAAATCAGATATACAAATTAAAAGACTCCATTTACGGAAAACAGGATGAAATCAAGTCCACGAAACTCATTCGTGAAGCAACCATTACCAAGAACCGAACAAATAATAAAGCGTATGTTGAAGAAATGGTGAATATTATTACCTCTTATGACGCAGCTATTTTTGCAGTTATTATGGACAAGCCCGATGAACCTATTATTGTTCCGGAGCATCATCTCCCAAAGCAATACTATCTTCTTTTGAAAAAGGTTGAATTTTACTGCAATCATCATCACTACGGAAAAGCCCTGATGATATTTGATGAGGTTCATGAGGATGCTGACCGAAAGATTACCGAAGCTATCACTGGCTTCTTGTTTAAAACAAATTTCGGACGCTCTTTCCATCATATCTTGGAAATGCCTCTGTTTGTTAGCTCTGCTGTCACTCCCGCAGTACAGTTTGCTGATATTTTTGCCGGTATTGTAAGACACTACTACGAGAATAAACTTGACCAAAAAGAACCGGAAACTGAATTTCAGAAATGGCTTGTGGAACTCTTTAATAAATTACATAGCCTTACTGAAAATAACCATATACCTAAATCTCATTTCACTGAGTATGGCTTTCAGAAAATCGGCAAGAATTTTTCATATCCTGTAAATGAGAGATTTACTACATGCGAGATCAATGATGAAGCCGGCAATGAGGAAATTGATGAAAATGCCGATATTTCTGAATAAATTTCGGTTGACTTCATACAAATATGATGTATAATATTATTAGAGTCATATGTTGTTCCGTCCTGGAGCTGCGTAGGACTCGTAATATTAACAAAAGTATCGCACCTGCAGTTTAGCGGGTGCGATTTTTGTTTATACTTTATACGATATATAAAGCGGCAAGTTAAGTCTCGGCCACCTTCGTCCACAGCACATGCTTCAGGCCGACTTCTCCGGTCTCCACATCGCTGGAGTATACCTCATCCCCAACTTCAATGTCTTCGATGTTCTTCTCTCCGTCAGTCCGGTCGCTCCGCTTAAGAACTCCCCGTAGATGTCATAAGTAAAAAGCTTCATGGTGTTGCCTGAAACCGCTTGCGGTTTTATTTTATAACACAACACAGCATTCATCATCGGAACCGATATGCTCGTCTGTTCTATAGTGTATCTCTTTGTTGCCGTCTGCCTTTATCATAAAACGCAGATCTTCTACATAAATATGGTGAGCAGAATATAGGTCAAACTCTGTGTCTCCATTTCTGCAAATGCCTATATAGGATAATTCCATATCGTCCATGAGTTCCTGCTCGGAAGCATTCTCTTTTATAAGCTCCGGCCTGAACAAAAAGTAGTCAGCCACAAGTTTTTTAACATCGTGATCTATCCGTTCCTTATCGGACAGAATTTTTTCTAATCTGCTGTAACATTTCCCCGGCTGTATAGCTCTCAGCTGCTTGCAAGGAACTGCTACAGACGCATCGGTCTCAAAAAATGCAGTAATTCTCTTTTCTCCTGCAAGATTCAAATTCCATTCAATTTCACCTTCATAACCGATATCTCCGCTATCCACAAAAAGAAATCTGCAATACGGGGTATCGAAATAGATGCATTGCTTCAGAGTTTGCTTTTGGAGCCTCATTTCAATTATGATGATAAAGGCAGCGAAAACGATCATCAATCCGCTTGCTGCATATGCAAAAAAAGCTGAAGATCTTTTATTCTCCACTTCGTCACCTATGTAGTAATTATCCGGAGCTTTGGGATCATAATGAATTATGATCTCATCGCCCTTTTTGCTCGATCTGCGAGTGGCATAAACGTGTCTCAGCTTGAATATATCGTCCGTTTCAACCTCAATGTGTTTCCAATATTTTCCGGACAGATTTGTCCTCTCAGCGGAATATTTTATATGCCCTCGGCCCACATTGACCACAGTCCCTTTAACCTCCGAAGTGCAGTTGTTTTTTAGCTTACTGTAATTCCCCATCTGCCATTTGCCTAGAGCAAAGAATATTATCGATGCTGCAAGGACAAGTATCACACAAAACAGGATTGCTTTTTTACTAGGTCTGTTCTCCAATCTGATCACCGCCTTTTATAGAATTACCGCAACATGATCCACCAAACTCCTGCCAAAACCATCAGGCACAAAA
>CADBNO010000158.1 GCA_902796105.1 uncultured Lachnospiraceae bacterium
GGAATACTCTGGATGTGCAATGCTTTTGCTGGAATGCATGGTTTCGGCGAAGGCATTGTTTGCGTGGGGCAAATGGCGCTTTTGGGCACTGCGATCGGATATGTACTGCATGGCGGTATACGGTGCAGTTGTCCGGTCGGGGGAGAGTCTGTCAAAGAAAATGTCCGTGCGGGACGGATACCAGGGCAACTGCCCTTGCAACTGCCCCGGCAACTGTTTGTGGTGGCGGCGGTATTGACTTACCCAATGGTAATGCAGAGTCTGTTGAAACCGGATCTGCGTGTGGTTGTAGCGTGCATTCTGCTGGTGGGTCTTGGCTCCTGTCGCCTGGTGGTGCCCAGAGACCGGATCCTTTTAGGAATAAGTATTGTTCTGAGCGTGGGGCTGATCGCGGGAATGACTCCCGAGCGGAATTTGCTCTCGTTATGCAGCAGCAGACTTGTCTGGACGACGCTTTATCAGGACTATGATGAGCTTACGGAAGAGGAAAATGAAAAAGTGGATTACACGGCGATGGTGGAGAGCACCTATGAAGTCACCGGCGTGGAGAACATCCTGATCCCGACGCTTCGGCAGACTCTCCCGGAGGAAGAGGTACAGGTTATTCTGAAACGATTGATCAGCATTGCCTGGCATGGACATAAAGGGCAGATCATAAAAGAGATTCTGTGGGATGAAGCCGGACATCTGCTCCCGGCATTGGTGGTGCCGATGCAGCTGGCGCACAGAGCGTATGATTCCCGGACGGGATTGAATTACAGACAGTTTCTGCAGCCGGCTCCGTTACTTGGACGATATGCGATGCGGTACGGGTGCGCCTGGTTTGCGGCGGCTCTGGTTCTGCGCGGAATCCTGTGGATGCTTGCAGAGGGGCGGGTGAAGGACCGGAAAGCATTTTGCTATGCTGTGGTTACGGCTATAGTCCTGTCTTTCTGGTATACGTTCAGTACGGCCGGGAGGATGGATTATCGGAACGTGATTTATATATTGTGCCTATGGCTATTGTGGATGACGGATATCAGGCCTGAGGGACAAAGGGAGGGAATGACAGATGGCGGAAAGACGCAAAAGTGATGTTATCCCTTCGCAGCAACCTCATAGCAGAAAGAGTATATTGGCCGGAGGAATCGGTCTGGCGCTGGTGCTTCTGTCTCTTTTGCCGTGTCTGATCCTTGGGGAAAAAGGAGTTTATACGTATCACGATCAATTGGACGGCGAGATGATCGCGTATCTGCTGCAGGCAAAGCATCTGGGGGACGGAGGTATTTTGCCCGAATTTATGTCGGGGGCAGCAAAGACTGCGCTGATCCCGCCGGCGCCGGGGGCGGTTTTGCTTTTTGTGTTGTTTCCACCGCTCGCCGCGCTGTTTTTGATGCAATTGTCCGGGTGCCTGACGGGATATATCGGAATGTATCTTCTGGTTCGGGAGAAAACAAAGGATTCGGTGGCAGCGGCGGCAGCAGGCTTTCTCTACGCCATGATCCCTTTTTTGCCGGTATACGGGCTGTCACAGTATGGATTGCCACTGTTATTGTGGTGCGTGCTCAGCCTGCGGACGGAGAATGACGGATCGGAACACGTTCGGAAAACGGACAAGAACGGCATCGGGGTAAAAAGCGTGGTATGCCTGGCATACGGAGCGGTGTTCGCCCTGAATTCCTCTTTGGTGCTGGATGGATTTGCCGTGTTGTCGGTGTGCGCGGTGTGGTGTGTATTGGATTGGATCCGCCATAAGAAGATGCCGGTGAGAACGGTACTTTTCGTGTGCCTGATGACGACGGTTTATCTGTTGACAAATATAAGCCTGATCGCGCAGGTACTGGGAATCGGGGAAAGGGAAATATCGCATAAAGCGGAATATGTATTGACTGCGGAGAGGGTACCTGAGGGGCTGCGGAACGCCTTTTTATATGGTGGGCAGCATAGCGCGGACCATCACTTGGGGATACTGGCATTGGCGCTGTTGATGTTGGGCGCGGAACAGATCTATGCATATTGCGCAAGGAAGCAGACAAAGGCAGGGCAGCTCGATAGCGGGGAGGCGGGATACGGAAAGCCGGGCTGCGGGAAAAAAACGGGATACGGACAGGTGATCCTGTGGTGCATGGGCTGCAATTTTGGCTTTGCAGGCATCAGTGCCCTGTGGAACGGCAGTGCCGGAATTTCCCTGCGAACCCATATGGGAGCAGCCGGAGCTTTTCAGATGGATCGGTTTCTGTGGCTGTCACCCTGTCTGTGGTATCTGATGATGGGGTGCTGTACAGCGTATGCTTTGGCACAGATCAGAGAATCCGTACAGGCAAGGCAGATGCGGGCAGGTTTGGCGGCAGCGGTTGCGCTGACCGTGGCAGCGCTGATCGTGGCTGGCGGAACCGGGCTGGCACTGCTTAAGGACAGTGATGTAAAAGCGAATCTGCAGAAACTGCGCGATCCGGAGTATCCGATGATGAGTTTCGCAGACTATTATGCGGTGGGAGTGTTGGAGCAGGTAAAGGATTATCTGTATGAGGAAAGAGGGATGACCCCGGAGGAGTATCGTGTGGTCAGCCTGGGGATCGATCCGGCAGCTGCACTGTATCATGGCTTTTACTGTCTGGACGGGTATTCCAATAATTATTCTCTGGCCTATAAGCATGCGTTTCGCAGGGTGATCGCTCCGGCTTTGGAACAGAGCGAGTATTTGCGGGCGTATTTTGATGACTGGGGGAATCGTTGTTATCTCTTTGGAACAGAGAGCCCCGGTTACTATACCATCGAAAAGGGTGGATTTTACTTCGAACATCTGGAACTGGATACGGCGGCGCTTCGTGAACTGGGCGGAGATTATCTGCTGTCCGCGGCTTATATTGCAAACAGTAATGAGCTTGGGCTTACGCTGCTTGGGGACGAGGCTTTTGAAACGTCCGACAGTTATTATCGGATTTTTTTGTATGAGGTAGCAAATGAGTAAGAAAAGATTGAGAGCATTGCCGGAAGTATTGATCCTGCTTCTTTGTGCAGTTTGGCTTTTATACGGGATATCCCAAAAAGAAGGTTATCACATGGATGAGCTACTGAGCTTTGAACTGGCGAATGCAAAGTTTAATCCGTGGATCGTGCCGACGCAGCCGCAGGGACGACTGGCGAAATTCGTGGAGAATGAGATTGACGGTGAGTCTTTATCCGAGACGGTGGATAATCTGAAGATCACAGTCGAGGATGTGGTACAAAACAAAAGAAACAGCAAGCTTCTGACTTATCGTGCAGATGTGTACGAGCAGCCGGTGTGGATCACAGGAAAACAGTTTTGGGACTATATTACGGTGGATGGTAAGGATGCCTTCTGTTATCCGTCGGTTTACTTCAACGTGAAGGATGACAATCATCCGCCTCTGCATTTTATGATGCTGCATACGGTGTCGTCGGTTCTGCAGGGGCGTCTGAACCAGTTCATGGGGTGCGGGATCAATCTGCTCTGCGTGCTGGGGATCATGATCTTGCTCATGAGGCTGGGACAGATGACGGCTGTGCTGTTGGGAAAAAAGGAGAACGGCAGGCTTGCGGGATTATGGGCAGCGTCGCTGTATGGATTTTCCGCGGGAGCGCTGTCTACAACCCTGTTGATCCGCATGTATGCTATGGTGAGCCTGTTCTGC
The DNA here is from genome assembly GCA_902796105.1 of uncultured Lachnospiraceae bacterium. GTDB lineage: Bacteria > Bacillota > Clostridia > Lachnospirales > Lachnospiraceae > Acetatifactor. Next base: position 3,636 of record CADBNO010000158.1, read on the forward strand.
GTCGCATTGCTCGTGATCCATATGGAGAAAATGTATACCGGCAGGCTTCGCAGTCTGCGCCCGGGACTCCGTGATTTTTCCGGGAAGAACAAGCTCCTGATCCTGGTGACAGTGCTGGGATTCTGGACGCAGTACTTTTTCCTGTTCTATTGTCTGCTGTTGGCAGCGGTTACCGTGGTCTGGCTGTGGCGGATGGACAGGAAACATGAAGTATGGTGTTATGTCCGGAGTATGGTGACGGCAGCCGTGATCGGCGTGGCTGGTTTCCCATTCGCGATAGCGGATGTTTTTGCCAGCGGACGGGGTGTGGAGGCGCTGTCCAACCTGTCATCGGGGCTTGACGGATACGGAATGCGGCTGAAAGCGTTTGGCCGGATCATACTGCGTGAGTCCGGTATGGGGACCGTGTTTGTGCTGGGCGTGGTTTGCATCGGTCTGGGGATATGGCATGTGGTTAAGGAAAAAGGGATTTACGCAAGAGAACTGGTATGCCTGCTGGTATTGCCTGTTTTGGGCTATTTTCTGCTGGCAGCGCGTATGTCGCCGTATCTGGTAGACCGGTATATCATGCCATTGTTTCCGTTTGTGATCCTTTTGCTGGTATTGCCTGTCGTATGCTTCGCGAATAAGTCACTGCTGTGGGGCGTGATCGGGATAACCCTATTGATCCAGCCGATTCAGACCTTGCGGTATGATAATCCGTATCTGTATAAGGGATACCGGAAGCAGCTGCAGATCGCGGAAGAATACAGGAACTATCCCTGTGTCTGCATTGGGGAGGGCGTCGGCTATTACGAAAATCTGCTGGAGTTTGCGGAGTATGAGAAGACGCTGATCCTGACACCACAGGAGTTTTCGCAGGATCCGGAGACGGTTAAAGGGCTGGACGAAGTGGTGCTTATCGTGAAGGATGGGTTGAATACGAAACAGATCAGGGATCGTATGGAGCGGGTATATCATATGAGTCTGACCAGAGTGCTTATGCCGGAAGGCGGCGTTTACGGGGATGAGATATTATTGTTTGGGGCGATGGAGTAAGAGATGAACGGTTTGCCGGTGGGAATAAAAATCTGTATATTGGCATTTTGGATGATCGTTGTACCCGGGTTGGTCGGGGGCTTTTTCGGTACATCCAGAAACGAGTTGAATCGGGGCAAGGGGCGCGTCGCTTATATGTGGGTCAGCGGACAGTTTGTATTGTGGGCGTTGTTCTGGATGATCTGTGTACCCTGCACATTGCTGGAGCTGGATCTTCCGTATGTGGTTTACAGTTACGGAGCAATTTCCGTACTCCTTGCGGCGGGCGGGGCGGTGATGGTTTTCCGGCATTGGAGACAGAACGGGAGACATGGTCTGAAGCTGCTGCGTATTGCGGATAAGGGAAGCCGGATCTTTTGGGGCATCGCGGCATTACTGTTGCTGCTGCAGCTGGTACAGGCGGTGCGCATGACTTACGCAGACGGAGATGACGCGTATTATGTGGCGGTTTCCAGTATCACGGCCAATGCGGAGACTATGTATCAGAAACTGCCTTACACCGGCGGAACGACAGGGGTGGATATCCGGCATGGGTTGGCGCCGCTTCCGGTCTGGATTGCTTTTTTGTCCAAGGTCAGCGGGATAAGGGCGGTGAGTGTGGCGCATGTGGCGGCGCCGCTTTTGTTGATACCGATGACATATATGGTCTTTTATCTGCTGGGAAGAAAATTGTTTGCGGGAAAGGAGAAGCGGATACCGTTTTTCCTGATCTTTACGGAATTGCTGGTGCTGTTTGGCGATTATTCTTTTTATACGGTGGAAAACTTTATGATCGCCCGGAGCAGACAGGGTAAGGCTGCGCTGGGAAGTATTGTGATCCCGATGTTGTTTGTGCTGCTGTTTGTGCTCCTGACAAGGCTGCAGGAGGAGAAAAACTGCGGGAGGGCATACTGGTTTCTGTTTGTGTGTGTGATGATCACAGGATGCCTGTGCAGCACGATGGGGGCTGTGTTGTGCTGTCTGCTTGTGGCGGTGACCGGAGGCTGTGCGGCGTTGTGCTACCGGAAGTTCAGGATACTTTTGCCTTTGGCGTTGTGCTGCCTGCCTTGTGTAATATGCGCAGTGCTCTATATGCTGAACGGTTGACGGAAGCGGGAGGATGAAGGATGAGCCATGCAGTGTGGTTGTTACAGGAATATATGGGATCGGGATTGATCGTGATCTGGTTTTTGATCGCTCTTTTGTATTTGTTTGTGCGGGAAGAGAAGAAGCCGGTGCGGATATTGTTTGTCTATGTGCCGCTTGTCCTGCTGTTTTTGTTTTTTAATCCCCTGTTTGTCAAAGTAATGGGTTCACTGTTGGGAGATGAGATTTATTACCGGGTGTTGTGGCTGCTGCCGATGACGCCCACGCTGGGATATGTGATCGTGAAGCTCTGTGTGGCGCTCAGAGGAAAACGCAGATGTCTTTTGACCGTAGGGGCGGTGGGACTGGTGGTTTTGTCCGGCAGCTATATTTACCGGAACCCGTTTTTTGCAAAAGCGGATAACTGGTACCATATGCCGGACAGCGTGGTGAAGATCTGTGACGCCATAGAGGTGCCGGGACGCGAAGTGACAGCGGTGTTTCCACTGGATATGGTGCAGTATGTGAGGCAGTATTCACCGGTGGTATGTATGCCGTATGGCCGCGAGATGCTGGTGGACACGGCATGGAATGATTGGGCAGTGCAGGATGATCTGTGCGATGTTATGGAGTCAGAAACGGTCGAGGCGGAGCGTTTGGGGCAGTTGGCGAAGGAAAAAGGCTGTATCTATATTGTGCTGCCCGGAAAAAAGAAGGTCAAAGGGGATCTGCAAAAAGCGGGATACGCGTTGTTTGCAGAGATTGAGGGTTATAATGTTTATCGGGATGTAACGTTTGCACCATAACTGTTTATTCTTCCGCGTCGTCGTAATAAGTCAGCGCCTGGACACAGCGCTGTGCTACCAGCTTCCTTCCGGCTTTGTTCAAATGAAGGTTGTCGACCAGATATTTATCGGCGTGGTCCTCGTTGATCGTTCCGTAGAAGTTATCCACGAAAGAGACACTGCGGTTAAAGCAGGATTCAGCTTCCTTGATCACATAAGTGGACAGGATATCCCAGCCGTAGGTATAAAGATCACTGCTGACATATTTGCCTCGCTCATCTACAGCATAGGCGTAGGTGGGGGACATCACGATGATGCGGACCCAGGGATAGGTATTTTGCAGGAGCTCGATCCCTGCTTCCAGATTTCCGGTAAAACACTCAATGTTTGTGGAGTTGTTGTCGTCATACATGGCATGTCCGTCCAGATAATCGCTGGCGTCATACATGATCACAATAGCGTCCACATCCTTGAAATCAAGATTCCAGAGGGTATCATAGACTTCTCTGGCCTCAGGCGGTGTGGCATCGCCCAGGATCCGCTCCGCGTCACCGCAGCGGGTGTAGGCTTCGCCTTTTACAGCAACCTGTGTAAGCCAGTAGAAGTTATAAGAATCCAGAGGATAGACCCATGGCTCGATCGTATAGTTGCCGGCTGCCAGAAAACTGCCGGTGATGGAACAATTGTAAACGGTGGCACCGGTCTGCTCCGCGATCATGTTTGCCAGATTGTCCTTGGAATCTCTGTCATCGGCAAAGGGGGAATTGCCGAAGCACACGATGGTCTCGGCTTTTTTGCCGGTGGAGAGATCAGAGCCATCCTTGTCCATCAGCGGAAGGAACAGATCAAAGGTGTCCGGTTCATCCTGCCTGTTCTCGGTAATGATATTGTTCAGATCAACACGGATCCCCCAGTGAAAAAAACGGTAGACGATTCCTCCGACCATAAGAAGAAATGCAAGCAAAAGCAGGGTGTGCATGTTGATAAAACGTTTGAATTTCATATAAAATCTCCTAAACTGTAAAATGAAGTGAATAC
>CADBNO010000159.1 GCA_902796105.1 uncultured Lachnospiraceae bacterium
GGTATGATATTTATATGGAAAGTGCAATATGATTCCCAGATAGTGAAGGTTATCCTAAAATATTGGATTCATTTGGACTAATGCATTAAGGTTTCGGAGGTGAATATGAATAGTAAAGAAATTTTATTATTTGAAACTGAAGATAAAAAAGTGAATTTACCTGTTTCCATAGATAAAGAAACTGTATGGCTTAGTGCAAATCAAATGGCATTATTATTTGAAAGAGATGAAAAAACAATACGTAAGCACATAAATAATGTTTTTTCAGATGCTGAATTAGAGAAGGAAAACAACACGCAAAAATTGCGTGTTGACGGAGTAAAACAACTCGTTCCTTTCTATACGTTAGATGTGATAATATCTGTGGGATATCGTGTAAAGTCAAAACGGGGTGTAGAGTTTCGCAAATGGGCAAACTCTGTGTTAAAGCAGTACATACTAAAAGGATATGCCGTAAACAATAACCGTATCCAGCAATTAGGTGAGGTGATACGGATTTTAAAACATACAGAGAATTCTTTGGACAGTAAACAGGTGTTGACTGTTGTTGAGAAATACAGCGAGGCACTGGAGCTTTTGGACTCTTATGACCACCAAACGATGAAACGTCCTAAGGGTAATACTGCAGATTATACACTTACGTATGAAGAATGTAGGAAAGTAATTTCCGAGATGCGATTTGGAGATGAGTCTGACCTGTTTGGCAAAGAGAAAGATGATTCCTTTAAGGGAAGTATCGGAAACATTTACCAGTCGTTTGGCGGGCAGGAATTATACCCGACGCTGGAGGAGAAAGCCGCGCATCTGTTATATTTTGTTACGAAGAACCATAGTTTTTTCGATGGAAATAAGAGAATTGCCGCTGCCATGTTTCTTTATTTTCTCGATAAAAATGGAGCTTTATTTGAAGAAGGCAACAAACGGATTGATGATCACACACTGGTGGCATTGACGATCATGATAGCTGAGTCACGACCGGAAGAGATGGAAATGATGATCACGGTTGTGATGAATTGCATAGGGTGAAGAAAAAGGACACATATGCGTAAGCAAGAAACAACACAAGCTGAAAACTTGAAAATGGAAGCATTGCAGGATATTGTTGACACATCAGAGCATATCGTATTTCTCGGTGGAGCCGGTGTATCCACAGAGAGCGGGATACCGGATTTTCGCGGTAAAGATGGGCTGTATCGGAAACGGGATCGAAAATATGCGAAATACAAGCCGGAATACCTGCTCAGCATAGGTTGTCTGGAAAAGAAGCCGGAGCTGTTTTTTGCCTATTTTCGTGAAAATCTGGACGCGAGAAATGTGCAGCCGAATGCGGCGCATCTGGCGCTTGCTAAGATGGAGCAAGCCGGACGGCTGGATGGCGTTATTACGCAGAATATTGACGGGCTGCATCAAAAGGCAGGGAGCAAAAATGTGCAGGAGATCCACGGCAGCGCCATGCGTAGCTATTGTGTGTCGTGCAAGGCAAAGTATGATGCGGACTTCATCTTTAGCAGTAAGGATGAGGTTCCCCATTGTCCTGTCTGCGGCGCGATGGTACGGCCGGATGTCACGCTTTATGGGGAATTTTTGCCCAGTGTACCGTACGACAATTCGATTCGTCTGATTGCAAACGCGGACTGCCTGATCATCGGAGGGACTTCACTGGAGGTGGGCTCTGCGGCGGGCTTGGCGCAGATGTTCCTGAACCACAAACATGGCGGTCGTATGGTGATCATCAACAGGGATAAGACCAAAATGGACAGTAAAGCGGATCTGGTACTGCATGACAGCATCGGAGAAGTTTTCAGCCATATGACACAGATATAAATAACGCAAGAGACGATCGTAACGGAAATTTTCAAATTTGCAGGTGAATACAGAAAAATAAGACACACAACAGGAGATAAAAATGTTATGATAGCATATGTGAACGGTATCGTAGAGGATATTTCAGAGGATAATGTGGTGATCGACGTGGGCGGGATCGGCTACAATGTACGGATTTCCGCAGACACGGCGTCGAAGCTGCCGGGCATCGGTGAGCCGGCGAAGTTATATACCTATCTCAGCGTGCGGGAGGATGCCCAGTGGCTGTATGGGTTCCTGAGCAGGAGCGCGTTGGAGCTGTTCAAGAAATGCATCACGGTGAACGGGATCGGGCCCAAGGGTGCGCTGGCAATCCTGTCGGTGATGGACGTGGATTCACTGCGTTATGCGATCATGACGGGAGACGCCAAGGCAATCAGCAAAGCACCCGGTATCGGTGCAAAGACGGCGGAACGGCTGATCCTGGATCTGAAGGACAAGATCCAGATAGATGACGCATTGATCGGCAGAGAGATCGCGGAGACAGCTGCAGGTGCGGGCGCAGGGAATCCTCTTGCTGACACACCGCAGAAGAAAGAGGCGGTGGAGGCCTTGGTGGCACTGGGCTACGGGCAGACCGAGAGCATCAAGGCGGTCAATTCCATTCCGGATATCGAGAACATGGATTCCGGCGCTATTTTGAAGGCGGCATTAAAGAGAATGTTTTAAGGAACGGTGCCAAAGAGAATATTTTTTATCTGTAAATGAATGATTCTGGTGTAAAAAGATTTACTCGGATCGTTTCGTGCTTCGCACTTCCACAATCCCGGAATCATAAATTTGAATATGATGAATGTTGAAAAGTAGGAATAGATCATGCAGAAACGAACAATAGAAACCAACCTGACAGAAGAGGATATCAAAATCGAGGGTTCCCTGCGTCCGCAGACCTTAAAGGATTATATCGGACAGGCGAAGATCAAAGAGACGTTAAAAGTCTATATTGAGGCTGCCAAGCAGAGGGGAGATGCGCTGGATCATGTGCTGTTCTACGGTCCGCCCGGACTGGGCAAGACCACCCTTGCAGGGATCATTGCCAATGAGATGGGCGTACATATCAAGATCACCAGCGGTCCTGCCATTGAGAAACCCGGTGAAATGGCAGCAATCCTGAACAATCTGGAGGAGGGAGACCTGCTCTTTGTGGATGAGATCCACCGCCTGAACAGGCAGGTGGAGGAGGTGCTGTATCCGGCCATGGAGGATTACTGTATCGATATTATGATCGGAAAGGGATCTTCCGCACGATCTGTCCGTCTGGAACTTCCTAAATTCACATTGGTGGGCGCTACCACGAGAGCAGGACTTCTGACGGCACCGCTCAGAGACCGTTTCGGCATGATCCATCACTTGGAATTCTATGAAATCCCGGAACTGCAGCAGATCATCATGCATTCGGCGAGAGTGCTGAATGTGGAGATCGAACCTGCCGGAGCTCTGGAAATGGCCAGACGAAGCAGGGGTACGCCGCGTCTGGCAAACCGGATCTTGAAGCGCGTGCGTGATTTCGCCCAGGTAAAATACGATGGTATCATCACGGAGGATGTGGCACATACAGCGCTGGATCTGATGGATGTGGACAAGCTGGGGCTGGACCACATCGACCGGAATATGCTCCTTACCATGATCAACAAATTTGACGGCGGACCGGTGGGACTGGATACGCTGGCAGCTGCCATCGGAGAGGATGCCGGCACC